>JAEYXZ010000081.1 GCA_023431045.1 Bacillota bacterium
ATTGATAGGATCTAAAGAATCAAGCTTTTTAAAACTGCTTGATGAGAAAACTCAAAAAGAGCGTGTTGAGGCGGTTTTGAAGTATCTTCCTCCTGCAGTTGTTTTCTCAGTTAATGTGGAAATCCCAAAATACTTTATTGAACTTGGTAATCAATATGAAGTGCCACTTTTAAAGAGTAAGGAAAGAACCACAGCAATCAACTCGAAACTTTATAGTTACTTACACGGGGTACTTGCACCACGAATGACGGTTCATGGAACGCTCGTTGATATTTATGGACTAGGAACTTTAATTACTGGAGCTTCTGGAATTGGCAAATCTGAAACAGCATTAGAACTGATCAAGCGCGGTCATATTCTAATTGCTGATGATCGAGTTGACATTTATGAAACTGCTCCTGGGGTTGTTATAGGTCACGCGCCTAAAGTGCTTGAAAAATATTTAGAAATACGTGGGATTGGTATTGTTGATGTGGTTCATATGCTTGGAGCCGGATCATTTAGAGAAAACAAGAAAATTCGTTTGGTAATTGAACTGGAGCTCTGGAATCAAGAAAAGGTTTATGACCGATTAGGATTGGAACAAGAAACCGTGAAGTTCTTTAATACCGAAGTTCCAAAAATCACCATTCCAATTTTACCAGGACGCAATAATGCGACCTTGGTTGAAAGTGCTGCAATGAATCAAAAACTTAAATTCTTAGGTTATAATGCAGCAGAAACACTAGTTCAAAATGTAGCGGAAAAAGCACTCAAGAAAGGTAACGAAGACGATGAGTAAAAGTTTTAAAAAATATCAAAGCATTATTCTCTATGGTGGAGCGGTTCTTGCATTCCTCTTATTATTGATGATTGCAACTGTAGGGCAAGAAGCACCATATGAAAAGAATTTATTTACCTTTGATGGTGGTGGCGGTGTTGCATGGTATGCAGTCTTTATCCTAGTTGGGATTATTATTGCTGCATTATTTAGTTATTTTGAGTTTAAGCATTATGGTGTCGATGAAAATATTTTATATGATGGTTTATTATTCTCTGTACCAATCGCGATTGTTGGTGCACGTTTATGGTTTGTTATCTTCAATTTAGGCGATTACTCAAATATCTGGGAGATGTTTGAAATTTGGCGTGGCGGACTTGGAATTCATGGTGCCATCATCGTTACTTTCATCTTTTTAATCTTCTTTACAAAATGGAAAAAGATTTCCTATTGGTGGTTACTTGACGTGGTTGCTCCTGGTTTCTTAATTGGTCAAACCATGGGACGTTGGGGTAACTTTATGAATCAAGAACTTTATGGTCCTGTGATTGATAATCTAAACTGGTTGCCACCAGTGATTCGTGATCAAATGTTTATTGGAGGTGAATATCGTCATCCAACCTTCTTATATGAAAGCTTGTTTAATTTAGCGGGATTAATCTTAGTGCTCATTCTAAGACGTAAAAAAGTATTTAAATTAGGTGATATTGTATCACTTTACTTAGTTTGGTATGGTATTGCAAGAATTCCTGCAGAACTCTTAAGACTTCAAAGTGGCGTTGATGAACCATTAATGATTGGTGGTGTTTCAGTATCAATTGCAACCTCAATTTTATTCATTGTTGGTGGTTTAGCAGTCTTTATTGGAAAACGAATCTTTGCTAAAGACTTACCTTACTATAATACCTATGGCAAGCATGCTGTTTTATTTGATTTAGATGGAACACTACTTGATACAAAAGACTTAATTTTTAAGAATGTCACTTTAACATTCAAGAAATACTTCCCAAACAAAACTTTAACCGAAAAAGAATTAAAGGCATTTGTTGGACCTACCTTAGAGGAAAGTTTCTCATGGTATGAAAAGAATCCTGCAAAAATTGCACAAATGATTGAAACTTATCGTGAGTTTAATCGTCTTCATCATGCAGATGGTGTACCTGCTTTCCCACATATCCTAGAAACATTTAGAACACTTAAAGAAAATGATTATATGATTGGTGTTGTAAGTTCTAAGAAACGTGAGTTTGTTGAACTTGGTTTAGCTCAACATGAACTTTTAGGTTATGTAGATGTGGTTATTGGTTCTGATGATGTTTTAGTTCACAAACCAGACCCAACAGCATTACTAAAAGCTTTAGAAGCAATCAATGTCCCTGTTGAAAATGCTTGGTATGTCGGTGATCATGAAAATGATATTAAAGCTGCTACAAATGCAAAAATGAAATCAATAGGTGTTTCTTATTCAATTCATTATGAAGCATTACTCGCTGCTAAACCTGATTATGTCGTTGATGATTTAGAAAAAATATTGGAGATTGTTTAATGATGGTTTACGATTTATTAGTGATTGGCTGTGGTCCCGCAGGAATGACTGCTGGAATCTATGCTAAAAGAGCAAATCTAGAAGTAGCAATTTTAGAAAAGGGTGCTCCAGGTGGACAAATTGTTAACACCGCTGAAATTGAAAATTATACCGGTAATGGAAAAACATCAGGTGTTGAACTTGCCATTAAAATGTTTGAACACACCCAAGCAATTGGAGTCCCAACCATTTTTGAAGAAGTCATTAAAATCAACGATTTAGGACACTTAAAGAAAGTTGTTACTGTTAATCAGACCTTAACAGCAAAAGCGGTCTTACTCACCTCTGGTGCAGTTCCAAGAACCCTTGGTGTTGAAGGGGAAGACCGATTTACATCGATGGGGATTTCTTGGTGTGCAATTTGTGATGGACCACTTTATAAAGGTAGAAAAGTAGTTGTTGTTGGTGGCGGTAATTCAGCAGTTGAAGAATCGCTATTCTTAACGAATATCGCATCACACATTACAGTTGTTCAAAATTTAGATCACTTAACCGCAGATCCTAAAGCGGTTGAATTACTAAAGAAAGCACCAAATGTTGATATTATTTATGAAGCAAAAGTTATTGAATTCATCGGTAGTAACGCACTTGAAGCAGTGAAAGTTGAAACCAAAGATGGTATTCAAACGATTGAAGCAGACGGTGTATTTGAATACATTGGACTTGTTCCAGTGACCGATTTTGTTAAACATTTAGGTATTACCAATCAAGCCGGTTATGTTGTTGCCAGTGAAAAAATGGAAACATCCGTTAAAGGCATTTTCTCCGCTGGAGACGTGAATCAAAAACAAATTCGTCAAGTTGTAACTGCAACCGCAGATGGCGCAATTGCAGTCCAAAATATTATTAAGTATTTAGAAAGTATTGGTGAATAAGGATTGAGTTTTGCAAAAATTGTGAAAGAAGAACTCGCACAATTACATCTATCCAGAGAAGAACAAATGGCCGAACTTGCTGCGTTTATTCAGTTAAACACAGAACTTAGTATTGAACATCAAGTTCGTACCCTCTGGTTTAAATCAAACAATCCTACCGTCGCAAGACGCTTTTTAGGAATTATCAAAAATCTTTATCCGATTGCCAATACCTTAATGACAAAGAAACAAGGAAACTTTAATAAAGGTTACCAAATACAATTGGGTGTACAAGAAGGGTTAGATGCAATTATCTCTGAACATGATATCTTGCTTGATGAAAACTCAAGTGATGTCTTAACCCAAACCCATGAGACGAAACTAGCGTATCTGCGTGGTGCATTCTTAGCCTCAGGCTCAGTCAATGATCCTAAAACAGCTGAGTATCACTTAGAAATTTACTCGGAGAATTCTGAAATCATCTTATTCATTCAAAAACTGATGAATGATTTAGAACTCAATGCTAAAATTACGAAGCGTCGTAAAGGGTTTATTTGTTATTTAAAAGATGCAACCAAAATTGAAGATTTCTTAAGATATATTGGAGCATCAAGTACAGTATTTGAATACGAAGATATTAGGATTAAACGTGACTTCAATAATTCTATTAATCGTGTACTTAATTGTGAGATTGCAAATGAAAAGAAGACACTAGATGCGGCATCTGATTTATTAAAGCACATTCGAATTGTTGAAAAATATAAACACCAATTAAACCCTAAATTAATTCAAGCAATTCAAATTAGAAAGAAATATCCTGATGTACCGCTTACGGAATTAATTTATCACTATGAACAAACCTTTAATGAAAAAATTACTAAATCGGGATTAAATCACCGGTTTAATAAAATTAAAGAAATTTCATTAGAAATTAGAAGAGGTGCAAAATGATTCATTCAATTGGTTGTGATCTCGTTTCAATGGAACGTATCAAATCCTTAGAATTTGACCGCTTTTCAAAAAAAATTCTAAGTGAAACAGAATTAAAAGAGTACGAATTAATCAATCACGATAATCGTAAACTTTCTTATTTAGCGGGTCGATTTGCTGCTAAAGAAGCCTTATTCAAGTGTTTTAAGGCAGGCGATAAAACCGCCAATTATAAAGATTTCTCGATTTTGAATGATGCAAATGGTGCACCATATGTAGTTTCAAAATATACAATGGATTATGTTGTACACGTAACTTTATCCCATACAGACACGGATGCGATTGCATTTGTTGTACTGGAAGTAAAAGTTTAGGTTGTTTTTAAGATAACTTTTAGTTATAATAGTTTATGCGAATAGGATGTGAAATGAATGGCTCGAGTACAGAAGAAAGACAAAGCAGTAGAAAAAGTGACCGTTAAACCAGAAGTTTCTGGTGTCACTGGTATCAAAGAGGAATCAGAAAAAGGTGAATTATTTTTCAAAGTAGTGCTCATCATTATGGCAGTTGCTTTAATTGGTGTAATTATCTATTTTGTTGTTGATGCCCTTTTAGGTGGTGGTGGTAGTGAAGATGAAAAGCGTTATGCTAAAAACAACTACTTAACTGTTGCAACCGTTAATGAAATTTTAAGTGGTAATGGCAATGCCTCAGTAGAACTCTTATCAAGAGCATTCTTCGAAGCATTAGAAAATGAAGATTTTACTTATGTTTATGTTGTCTTCTATAATGAAGCAGCAGTTGCTGATTCATCAGAAGCAACTCGTCAAGAAGAAGTTTTAACAATTGTTGACGATATCTTTGAATCATTTGGTACTGATGTGACTTATAACGAAGGTGAAGATGATGAATATGGTTATGTTGTTGTTGGAACAACGACCGCAATATTCTTTGTCGATACTTCACTTCCTGAAAATGCAACATGGGCTGCTCAAGTTCCAGCAGATGCATTTAATGCAAATGTGGTTGTTCCAGTTTTATTACAAATTGAAACTGGTAATGACAATGCAGCGGAATGGTTTGCTCCATCTGGCCCATCTGCTCAAAAAGCATCCACTAAGTTACAATCCGTATTAGACGCATTAGAAGCTGAATAATAAAGATGGGGGAAAGTTATTTTCCCCTTTCATTTTTTTTACAAAGGAGTTATTTATGAATGAACAATTAATATTAGATGTTGCTAAAGATTTAAAACTACCTAAAAGTAAGGTTGAGGTTGTTTTAAATTTACTTGCAGAAGGAGCAACCATTCCCTTTATTGCCCGCTATCGTAAAGAAGCAACCGGTGGTATGGATGAAGAACAAATCTTCGACATTAATAAAGCGTATGAATATTCTGTAAACTTATTTAACCGTAAAGATGATGTGATTCGCTTAATTGATGAAAAAGGGATGTTAACCGAAGAATTAATAGCTGAGATCTTAGCGGCAACGAAACTTGTTGAAGTGGAAGACTTATATCGTCCATTTAAAGAAAAGAAAAAGACTAAAGCAACCGAAGCAATCGCTAAGGGTTTAGAACCACTAGCTGATTTCTTACTAGGCTTTCCATCAACAGATGTTTTAGTAGAAGCACAAAAGTTTGTTAAAGATGATGTTAAAGATGTCAATGAAGCATTAGAAGGCGCACAGTATATTATTGCAGAACGAATTTCAGATGATGCGAACTTCCGTAAAGCTTTAAGAGATTACTTATTCAATCATGGTTTAATCATTTCTTCAGTTAAGAAGAATGGTAAAGAACTTGATGAAAAGAAAGTCTATGAATCATATTACGATTATCAAGAACCAATTAATAAGATCAAACCGCATCGAGTACTTGCCCTAAACCGTGCTGAAAATGAAAAGATTGTTACGGTTAAACTTGATGGAACAAAAGAAGGTATGGAAACCTACCTTAAGAATAAAGTCATTAAGAAGTCTTCAAATGCAGATGTTTATTTAAATAATGCTGTTGAAGATTCACTAAAACGCTTAATCTTCCCATCAATCGAAAGAGAAATTCGTGCTGAATTATCAGATAAAGCAGAAGATGGCGCAATTGAAGTGTTTGCTGATAATCTACAAAAACTATTACTCCAACCACCACTAAAAGGTAAAGTTATTTTAGGGGTAGATCCAGCGTTTAGAACTGGTTGTAAATTATGCGTTGTTGATAAGAATGGTAATGTCTTAGAAAAAGGTGTCATCTACCCACACGAAAAAACTCAAGGTGGAAAACCAGATCCAAAAGATTTAGATGATGCTAAATTAAAGATTAAAGTTTTAGTCTTAAAACATAAGATTGAACTTATTGCAATTGGTAATGGAACAGCATCACGTGAAACTGAAAGTTTCATCGTTAATACCTTAAAAGAAAAAGGTTTACTAATTAAATACGTCATTGTTTCAGAAGCAGGAGCTTCCGTTTACTCTGCATCTGATATCGCTCGTGAAGAATTTCCTGATTACTCCGTTGAAGAACGTAGTGCAGCAAGTATCGCAAGACGTCTCCAAGATCCACTTGCTGAACTTGTAAAAATTGATCCAAAATCAATCGGTGTCGGTCAATACCAACATGATGT
>JAEYXZ010000099.1 GCA_023431045.1 Bacillota bacterium
GTGTCGGTATCGGTGTAGATGACACCTAACTCTTCTAATTCTTTTTTAGTTGAGTGATAAACAACTTCGGATTCAAACTGGGTTGAAACTCCAGCTAAATAATTACGTTCAGCTTGTGGAATTCCAAGACGTTCAAAAGTATTCTTAATTTCGACTGGAACTTCATCCCATGAAGTTTCAGTTCTTTCACTTGGTTTAATATAATAAGTGAAATCATCAAAGTTAATAAAACTTAAATCTGGACCCCAATCAGGGTTCTTAATTTCAACGAAGTTTTTATACGCTTTTAAACGGAATTGAGTCATCCATTCTGGTTCATTTTTTAGTGCTGAAATTTGCTTGACAATGTCTTCATTAATCCCTTTTCCGGTATCCATGACAGGTTTAGAATCGGTAATAAATCCAAACTGATATTCGCCAACAATTTCATCTATTTTCTTTTTGTTATCTTCCATGTTTGTCTTCTCCTACAATTGATATGAGTCCCTTTTCATAAGCTTTCCAGGCAAGTGTTGCACACTTGATTCTGGCCGGAAACTGATGAACAGTTTGGTATGCAAGTGCATCCCCATCAAGAATATCTTCCTTATATGGTTCACCTTTAATCAGTTCATAAAATTCTTTGATAATTGCGAGTCCATCATCAACCTTTTTCCCCATTAATGTGACTGATGCAACACTAGCACTTGAACAACAAATCGAGCAGCCAGTGCCTTGATGTTTAAGATCAGTGACATAACCATTAACAACCTTAAGTTGTACGGTCATATCATCGCCACAAGTTGGATTATTTAAATGAACCGTTAAGTATGTATCATCATTTACAAGTCCACGATTTTGTGGATACTTGTAATGATCCATAATGACTTCCCGATATAAGTCTTTGATATCCATAGTTTAGTCCTTTATAGTTTCTTGAAAAAATCTCTTGTTTCTTTGATTGCTGTAATAAGTACTTCACAATCATTTAAATCATTATATATACCAAATGAAATTCTAACTGTTGCATTTTGATTGAGCAATCGCATTGTCAATTGGTTACAATGATGTCCCGCTCTCACTGCGACTTGATACTGGTCTAAGAAACTTGCTGTATCATGTGGATGGACATCTTTAATATTGAAACTAATGATTGCACTATCAGCATCAAGATTGTAAATCTCGATATCAGTTTCATCCTTTAAAGCATCGATGACATAAGACCTTAACATCATTTCGTGTTGATGTATTTTCTTTAATCCCACTTTTTTTATGTACTTAAGTGCCTCAGCCATTCCAATTGCTTCAGCAATCGGTGGTGTTCCTGCTTCAAATTTATAAGGTATTTGTTTCCAAGTTGAGGATGTTAAATGAACTCGATCAACCATCTCGCCACCAAATTCGGAAGGTGGTAATAAATTTAATAGTTCCTCTTTGCCATATAAAACACCAATGCCATTAGGACCATAAATCTTATGACTTGAAAAAACTAAATAATCGATATCAAGCTTTATAACATCAATTGCAAGATGTGAGACACTTTGAGCCGCATCAACGATGACATGTGCGCCGTTTTTATGTGCTAGCTTAATGATGTCCTTGATTGGTACGATATCTCCCATAACGTTTGAAATATGATGGGTGATCACGAGTTTAGTCTTTTTGGTTAATACGGATTTAAATCCATTTAAAGTAATCTTGTTTTCTTCAAGTGGGATAAATTTTAGAATTGCGTTAGTCTTTTGAGTAAGTTCGATCCAAGGTAATAAATTGGAGTGGTGTTCAAGTTCTGAGATGATGATTTCATCACCTTCACTGATTATCTTCACATAAGATTTTGCAAGTAAATTAAGTCCGTGTGTAGTCCCTTTTGTAAAGACGATTTCTTCATCTTTTGCATTAAGGAATAAGGCGGCTTGATGTCTTGCATCTTCATATTGCGTGGTTGCATCGGCTGCAAGTTTATATACACCTCGATGGACATTGGTTCCATTATAGTTTAAATAGTTAGCCATTTGATCAACTACTTTAGCATAGGTTAAAGAAGATGCAGCACTGTCAAAGAAGTGTAGATCTGGCATTTTCTTATAAATTCTAAATTGTCGTCTAATGGTTTTTATATTTAACATTTAGATCCTTTCGTTAACGAGTTTAATGACGCTTTCTTTTAGTGGTTCATCATCAATTTCATCGATAATTGGTTGAACAAATCCGTTGATAATAAGTTTTGTTGCTTCTTTAAGTGTTAATCCACGGCTTCTTAAATAATATAGAACATCTTCTTCTAATCGACCGACTGTTGCAGCATGACCCGCTTTAACATCGTATTCATCAATGATTAGGATTGGATTCACATCAATTTCAGCTGTATCTGAAATGATGATTCCTCTTAAGGTTTGATAAGCATTCGAGTTTTTCATGCCTTGTTCAATCTGACCAACGCCATTGAGTTTGACTTTCCCAAAATCGGATGCAATACCGATATTGGTCATTTCTGCACTTGTATCTGGTGCATGATGAGTCATTCTGATATCAAGATTTTGTTCATTGGTTGTTGCTGAAACCGCGATGGTTCTTACCTTTAGATTGGCACCACGTCCCACTAAATCAAGATACAATTTAGCATCAATGATGTGACTAATAAAACCACCAATGAATTCAACATTTGAATCCTTAAAGCATTTTGCGTTAAAGTTTAATTTTGCTTGTTCACTTTGTATATTACTGATTAATAAAAACTTAACAATCGATCCTTCTTTTGTTTCCAGATCAATTTGATACTCGGGTTGATCATTGTTTTGATCGTTTAGTTCAAGGATCAGTTTGACTTGGGTATTTTCTCCAACCACAACTTTAAATGGTTTTGAATTTTTATCATGAATGGATATTTTAATGGTATCTTTAATCACTAGATGTTTCTGAATGGATAAGTTTGATGCGTCTAACGTGATCCCTTGGGGTAGGTTATTCGTTTCAACTTTTTCATTTTGAATTAAAACGTGGTTCATGCTTCAATTCCTTCAGTAAAATCGATACCTAATTCCGTTTTAATCCATTCATAACCATTTTGGTCAATCTTTTCAATAAGTTCCGTACCACCTGTTAATACAATTTTACCATCAATCATAATATGAACAAAGTTTGGTTTGATATAATCAAGAATTCTTTGATAGTGGGTAATTAAGACACAACCAAAATTTGGAGAAATCATAGAATTGACATTTTCTCCAACGATTCTAAGTGCATCAATATCAAGCCCTGAGTCAATTTCATCTAAAATTGCAATTTTTGGTTTTAGTGTTTTTAATTGTAAAATTTCATTGCGTTTTCTTTCTCCACCAGAAAAACCTTCGTTTAAATAACGATGTGGTAAATCTTCACGCATCTTTAAATCGGTTGCATTCTTTTCGTAATCCATAATGAATTTAATTAATGGAACATCTTTACCGGTGACTGCTTTTAATGCACTACGCATAAAATCAGAGTTTGTGACACCACTGACTTCTTGTGGATATTGCATTGCTAAAAATAAACCTGCTCTAGCCCTTTCATCAACTTCCATTTCAAGTAAGTTTTGATCATCTAGAAAAGCTTCTCCAGCGGTAATTTCATATTTAGGGTGTCCCATGAGTGCAGATGCAAGGGTTGATTTACCGGTTCCATTAGGACCCATAATTGCGTGTACTTCACCAGAGTTGACTTCTAAGTTAACGCCATTTAGTATCGCTTTACCCTCAATCTCGACATGAAGATTTTTTATCGTAAGTTTTGACATGTTATACTCCTTAGATTATTATTCATCCTATTATAACATCTTTAAATTACCACTTAATCATTAATACATACATATATGTATTAAATACAATATTATGTGAGTTTAAACTAAATGTGTTATAATTAGATAATTATAAGATAAAAAGAGGTATATTCTATGAAAAAATGGTTATCTTTCTTCCTGATGTTCTTAGTCCTTTTCATGGTTGCATGCAATGAAACAGAACAAACAGATAAATTCAAAGTTAAGTTCGATTCTGCTGGTGGAGGCGATTATCCAGAACAATTAATTGTTGCTGATGGTTTAGTCGTGGAACCAGCCGAAGATCCTGAAAAATCAAATTTCGTATTCCGTTATTGGTATGCCAATAATGATGAAAATACACCTTATGATTTTACACTTCCAGTCACCGCTGATTTAACATTAAAAGCTAAGTGGAGTATTGGTGATGTCGTTATTACAAACTCATCAATTGTTCCATTTGATAATCTAACAACCGAGTATGATGTCGCTGATGGCGAATTAGAACTCTTTTTTACAGCGGATGGGTCCATCCCTTATGTAAAGATTTCTGATTACTTCGAGTTACTCAGTGGATTTATTGATCCAACAATTGATATTCAGTTCACTAAAACACCTTCTTCTCTAGAACTATTTTATCAATACTATTCCGAAGAGGAAGATCACACTTATGATCTCTACAATTATTATGACTTAGAAACTAACCTTATTACAACCAATGATCCTGGTTTTTATTGGGCTTATATTTATTCAACTGAAACCAATTATGGTCGTAACATCGAATATCTATATGATTCTGAGTTAAATGAATTCATTGAAGGTTCAAATATTGTCTATAATCTTAATAATTATTATATGGATTTAGTCTATTATGACGAAGATATCTTAGCACCTTATTATTTAGTTAATCAGTTATATGCTGGTTCTTCTTACTATAATGTTTACTATAATGGTCAAGGTTTATATGGTATTTATGGACAAGTTGCTCCAGGAAGCATCGAATATACTAAAATTCGTCGTAGTGCAAATAACGGAAAAGCTGTGCCAACCGATTTACTTCAACATTCCTACGATATGCTAGCATTTAATCTAGATCATTTCTATGGTCTAAAAGATTATGAAGGTGTTGATACTTATTATGCTGTTTTAGCTCAATATCGTAACGACTTACTATCTACTGATTATCAAAAAGTTTCACAAGCTATTGCTGACTTATTATTAAAGACACTCGATGAACCACATACATCCTATGGTTTCTCAGGTTATTATGGTTCATATAACTATAATCCACCAACCAATAGTCTAGCCAATTATGGACCACGCTTTAATTCTTGGTATATGGATGGATTATATGCTGTTGATGATGCCATTGCAGCAAAATGGAATATTACAACAACCAATTCGTGGGCAGCAAATAACTCAAAGCGTCCTAAGTACTGGTTTATTGATGATGAATCCGCTGTAATCTCATTTGATGAATTTGTAACTGCTGATATTGAAGAAACAACCACTTGGTCAGATGAACCTTATCAAACACTCTTTGAAGAAGAGAATTTACTTCCAGCATTAAATGGTGGTTCAAGATACTTTGTCTTTAACCAATCAAGTAAGACTAACGTCATCACTGAAACCATGATTTGGGGTCTTGATAACACATCCCTTGATACCTATAAAGCATCCCTTGTTGATGATGGTTGGACACTTGTTAAAGAAGCAACAACTAAAGTCGATTATCATAAAGATGGTTATTATACAAAGACCATTGGTGATGTAGATTATATGGTAACTCTAAGCTTTAGTAGTAAGTATTCTACTTTATATATTGGTGTTACCAATCAAATTCCAACAGTTTATGATAATGCTTGGGTATTAGTTGGTGATGTTGAAGCATTAGTATTCTCAGATTCAGCAATCTATCTTGAAACTCAAATTCTTAAACTAACCGCTGAAAAACCAAACGTTAAAAACATCGGTTTAGATTTAACCTTTAACACTGGTGGTAATGTTGGTGCTTTATATCGTATTTTAGGCTTAATGACCAGTGAACCATTTGCTGTGTCATCAATTAGTCGTGATACTTACTCATATTCAACAACTTATATTACAACATCCTATGATTCATATGACCAATATGAATGGTTCCTATTATCATCTAAAGCAACCTTCTCAGCAGCGAATGAACTTGTTACGATCTTCAAACAAAATAAGATTGGTCTAATCATTGGTCAAGTTTCTGGTGGTGGTACTGCTTCAATTACACCAATCCTTCTTCCAGATGGAACATTCTTCACAATGTCATCAAATAACTTAAATGCGTTAAGAGATGAAAGTGGTGAATATATTATTAATGAACCAGGTATTACACCAGATTTCGTTATCGAAGTTGATGAACTATATGATAATGCCATCTTAGCGGGTATTTTAAATAGTTAAACATAGAATTAAATTATGAAAGTGAGGCCTACCATTGGATTCCAAAACCGTCATCCGTAAACGAAATCAGTGGCTAATTACATTCTTTATCTTATTAGCAATCTTCATCACCGCCATTATTCTCGTTTCAATTTATGTTAAAGATTACAACACCATGACATTGATCAATGTTGTCCTATTACTTGTACTAACCGGAATTGTACTTTACTTTAGGACGACCATCTATGGTTATAATCAAATGGCTCGAGTTGCTCGAATTATCCTTAATCAATCTGAACCTCTACCTTATTCGACCAACATGACTCGTTTAAAAGAAGAGTTTTTAAAAAGACAGTATCAAGTCCATGCGGACAATGAATATTATAAAATTCTTTACTTTAATAAAGTTGACAATACTTTAAAGATCAAGAAATTTAAGAAATTATTTTTAGTCTTATTGATTCATGATCGAAAACTTGATTTTTTTGACCAAAACCTCCACGATGATATTAAGAAATTAGAAGATTCGTTCTCTAAAAAAGAATTTCCAAATAAGTACATCATTATGGCGTTTAAAACATATGAAGATATTAAACCAAACCAAATGAAATCAATTGGTGAAGTTGTCTCTTATACAACCGGCCGTCAATCATATAATCAAATCAACGTTGGCTTAAATCAATATGATCATAAAGCATACTTCTTATATAGCGATAAATATGCACCTAATAGCTACTATAAAGAAGGCGTTGATATCATCAAATCAATCCTAAAGATCTAGATAATTAGACCATTCCAGTACAAAAATGTACAAAGGGATGGTCTTTTTTATATAAAAAAACGTCAACCAGATGAACTAGTTGACGTTTTATGTTTTAGTGTTTAGACATTTGGAACACTTGAGATATAAATCATTGAGAGTACAAATGCGATAATAACAAAGATGATTGAGACGATGATAATATAATCAAGACGCTTAACGTGACCTGGTGCTTTTTCATCATAGTACTCTTGAAAGTTATGATACTTCTCTTTGATTTTTGTAGGAGAGAACATCGCACGTGCCGTATAACTCAAACCTAAAGTCGCACGTGTCGCTCCGGTATGAATAATTAAGGCAATCGCTAGTACTGAAACGCTGATAATAAAAATTGAATTTGAGATTGAATCTAATCTTAATTCAAATTGATAAGCTAGTCCCCATACAAGGACAATCAGTAATAACATAACGATTGATGTAACTAAATATTTAATCCAGTTTGTTTTCATTATTTATTCGTTGATTTGCGAATCTTTTCTTGATACTTAACGTACTCTGCATCATTTGCATAAATGAAATGATCTGGTTCAATTTCTCTCATGGTTGGTTTGTCCACACGATAATCATGAACGGCTGGATTGTACTTCTTAATACCTCCACGACTTCTTTCATAATCAGGATCTGGCATTGGAATTGAGGACATTAAAGACAATGTATATGGATGTAATGGATTGTTAAACACTTTATCCTTAGCACCCATTTCAACAATTTTACCAAAGTACATAATTGCTACTCGATCAGATAGGAATTTAACAACCGATAGATCGTGGGCAATAAATAAGATGGTTAAGCCAAGTTGTTGACGAAGACTGTTTAAGAGGTTAATAATTTGAGCTTGAATCGATACGTCTAGTGCTGAAATTGGTTCATCAGCAATAATTAATTGTGGTTCAGAGATGATTGCACGTGCAATCCCAATACGTTGACGTTGACCACCTGAGAATTCATGTGGGTAATGGTCCGCGTGATCAGGCTGTAAACCAACTAGCTTTAATACTTCATAAACTTTGTCTAAAACGATTTTTTCATTGCGAATATTATTGATATAAAGCGATTCAGCAATAATATCTTTAACATTCATTCTTGGATCAAGTGAATCAATCGGATCTTGGAATACCATTTGCATCTTATTGAGCAATGGACGATTGAAGAATTTAGGAGACGTTTGTTCATGAATGAGTTGATTGTTTAATTCTTCTAGTGCATTATTTCGTTCTGAACGCTTTTGACGATAGCGGTGAAGTTCATTATCATGAACTCGCTTTCTTTCTTCGTGATCAGCCTCTGGACCAAGTGCATCGGTTTCTGCGAATGCGCCTTTTTTGAATGCAGCAAACTCTTCGTTTACTTTCTTAATCTGAGCTTTTAGTTCGATAATGCGTAATTCTGCATTCTTCTTATATTGAGCAACCTCGCTCTTGAGTGGACGATATTTTGTTTTTTGATCGACTTTTCTACTCTTAAGTTCAGATTTTAATTCACCAATTTTTTCTTTAGCAAGCTTTTTTAGCTCACGGATTTTATCCTTAGCAATTAGTTTAGCTTCAGCGGCATTTTCTTTGTCATTAGTTTTTAGAGATGATTTAATATCTTTAATCTCTTTTCTTAATTCCGATTTAATCTTCCGAATGTCTTCTTTAATCGAAAGCGTACCGGCAACGATTCTTTTACCTAAAAGGTAAACTTCACCATCGGTTGGTTTGTATAGTTTAATAATTGTTCTACCGGTTGTTGTTTTACCACAGCCGGATTCACCAACAAGTGAGAAAACTTCTCCACGTTTGACTTCAAAGGAAATGCCGTCAACCGCTTTGACATTCATTTTATAACGTCCAACACCGGTCTTGAAATATTGTTTCAGATTGACAACTTTTAAAATGGTATCTTTATTGTCCATCTTCTTCACCTCTCAGACGTTTTGCTTCTACTTTCATTGCTTCAATACGATCTTTAATCACATCAGGAATTTCCATCTTAGGTGCATCTGGGTGTAATAACCATGTTGCGGCATAATGAGAATCACTCACCTTAAACATTGGTGGTTCTTCTTCAAAATCGATTGCCATAGCATATTTATTTCTAGCAGCGAATGCATCACCCTTAGGTGGGTATAGCATATTTGGTGGAGTTCCAGGAATTGTTTGAAGTTTTTCTTTTGAATTGATATCTGGCATTGAGCTCATTAATGCCCAAGTATATGGATGTCTTGGATTATAGAATATATCATCAAGGGTACCATATTCAACGATCTTACCTGCGTACATAACAGCAACACGGTCAGCAACGTTGGCAACAACGCCTAAGTTATGTGTAATGAAAACAACCGTTAAATTACGTCTTCTCTTAATGTCTTTAATTAATTCAAGGATTTGTGCTTGAATGGTGACATCAAGCGCAGTTGTCGGTTCATCACAAATGAGGATTTCTGGTTGTGCCATTAATGCAATTGCGATAACAACTCTTTGTTTCATTCCACCAGAAAATTGGAATGGATACATCTTATAACGTTTTTCTGGCTCTGGTATACCTACTTCGGTCATAATCTTATAAGCTTCTAACTTTGCTTCATAATTTGTCACTTTAAAATGGCGAATATATGCATCACGTAATAAGAAGCGTTCTCTAAAGTAGGCAGTTAAATTTCTCTCTTTATCCTTTTTAGGTCCAAAGTACTTCTTGAAAAGATTTTTACGATCCAACTTGTATTGTTCCTTAATTGGTTTGTATTCCTCTTCAATCAACTTTTTAGCTTCGATTTTACGAGCCTTTAATTCTTGACGAGCAACCTTTAAATCTTGACGATAATTATTGATTGCTGCATTTTTTGCTTCTTTACTTTCAAACTCTTCAAATTTTGCTTCTTTAAGTTTGATTTTTGCATTGATGACTTTAACATCAGCTTCAGCATATAATGCTTTTTCTTTATTCTTTTTACGTTTGCCATTGAGGATCATTGCTTCGGTAATTTGTTTACCAATTCTCATGATTGGGTTTAGTGAGGAAGTTGGATCTTGGAAGATCATTCCTAATTTGTTACCACGAATCTTATGGAATTCTTCTTCATCAATCTTTAAAAGGTCTTGACCTTCATAAATAACTTGGCCACCCTCAATAATTGCGTTACCTGCAAGAATACCCATAATTGAACGTGACGAAACAGATTTACCCGATCCGGATTCACCAACAATTGCAAGTGTTTCGCCGCGATAAAGTTCATAGGAAACGCCACGTACCGCATGGACTAATCCTTGATTGGTACGAAATGAAATTCTTAAATCTTTTACTTGAATAGCTATGTCTTTTTTATTCATCATTCTTGACCTCTTAATGATGGATTCATCGCATCTCTTAACGCATTACCAAATAGGTTGAATGCAATCATGATGATGATAATAATAATCGATGGGATGAGCACGAGATAGAATCTACCTGGAGCAAGCATGTTTTGTTGTCCAATGTATAAAATGATTCCAAGTGACAATCCACTTAATCTAAATATTCCAAAGTCTAAGACAGCACCTTCTCCTAAACCAAAGCCTAGGAATGATAGGGATGCTTCTGTAAGGATCATTGCTGGAACCGACAGAATGACAGATGTGATAATATACCCAATACCATTAGGTAGAATGTGCTTGAAGATTAATCTCCAGTCACTAGCACCCAATGTGCGTGATGCTAGAACATATTCACGACCACGATAGCGATAGAATTGAACACGTGTTAATCCTGCAACACCAATCCATCCAGAATAAGTGAGGTAGAGTAATAGTAATCCAAAGCCAGCACCGTATGTCAAGTATAAAATTGTCAATATCGTCAATCCTGGGAATGATGACCATACTTCAACAAAACGTTCCATCGCGAAGTCGATAATGCCACCAAAATAACCAGAGATTGAACCCCAGACGATACCAATAATAATATTAATAATAGAAACGAGTAATCCTAAGATTAATGAAGTTCTTAGTGATAACCAAATTTCAGCAAATAAGTCACGACCTTTTTCATCGGTACCAAATAAGAAATAAGGCATTGTATCATATCCAGAAGTCTTTAATCCATTGTAAAGGACACGGTAGTTGAAATAATATTTACCGTCTGGACCTAGTTCTGGTGTAGTAGAGAATAAAACTTCAACTAAATCATATTCTTTATCCGTACCAAACTTCCAACCTTTAGAGTGATCATCTGGATCATTATAAATGATTGAATCACTCATACCTGGGTTAGCAGCTAATAAAGCATCATATTCATCATTAGAAAGCCATCCTTGGACGTCTTGGAAAATATCGTTGTACTTATAGTATGTAAATGATGCAACGGTATAAACAGCGTTTGCTCTAATCCAAGCACCACCAAATGTATCACCTGATGGATCCGCTGGTGTATTCATATCAACTGATAACCATTGTGATAGATTATATCCATCAACAAGTCTATCTGTTCCTGCTGTATCGATAAAAATCGAATTGAATTCCGCACGAGCGTTTGGTTCACCACGATAAACTAAAACGAGGGTACCGAAAAGATCAGCTGTAATATTAATTTCAACATCATCCGTGTCAAATTCATAGACACCAGCTTGATTCATTGAGCCAATTAAAGTGTAATATTCAATCGCTGCTGAATCATTTGGTTTGATTTCAACTGGAAGACGATCATTAATATTTGAAGGACGAACATATAATTCGACGGTTGTACCTTCTGTTAGTGATTCAATATCAACAGTAATAATATTGTCAATATAAAATTTATTGACTTCTTTGTCTGCAATGATATGGTTGCTACGATTCGAGTTGATGATAATAAGGTTAGTACCACCAACATATGAATCTTCTTTCTTACCACCAATAATCGTACTATTAGTTAATGTTCCCGGTTTAATAAATTGTGTACTAAACTTGTTAAACTCTTCATACTTTGGATTATATAATCTATTTTCTGCAGTATCAGGTTTACTTGGATCAATTAAAACATAGTCACTTAAATCAGCTCTAAAGTTTGTAACTTCAATGGTTCCATCAAAGATTCCAAAATTTTCGAGGAATGGAACTCTTGGTGGAAGGAATGTTGTATTCGAACTCATTGGCGTTAGATAATCTTTAGGGGTTAGGATTGGAACTAAAATTGACAACATGACAACCATTAAAACGATTGTTGTTGCAACTAAATTCACTTTATTTTTAGCAAATCTAATGAGTGCATCACTTAAAAATGAACGTGGTTTACCTTCAAATTTCGTGTCAAAAATGCGTTCGTTAATATCAACAAACTTAAATTGACTTTGATCGATGTGTTTGTTTTTATTATCCATTGGACGCCCCCATTTTGATTCTTGGATCGATTAGACCATACGACATATCAATTAAAATCGCTGTGAATAATCCGATAAATCCAAAGAATGCAGTATCATACATAATAATATTATAGTCTGGCGCACCACCGATGGTTGCAGAGATAAATAATTCACCTGCACCAGGGATACGATAAACTCGTTCAGTAATACCAGCACCACCTAATAATCCTACGAAGCTAAAAATAATACCTGGTAAGATTGGTGTTAATGAAAGTCTTAAAGCATGTCTAAAAATAGCTTGTCGCTTTGACAGACCTTTGGTTCTAGCAAGTAAAACGAAATCTTGTGTTAGTCCTTCTGCAAGTTCAGCACGTACTCTTCTTGATAATCCTGCAATACCACCAAGCGCAAGTGATGATACAGGGATAACATAACCAAGAATTCTTTGATCTAGTGCTGAATCGGCTGGTGGCCATTGATATGGTAACCAACTTAAATCAGAACCAAACCATTTCATGAGTAACATAATAACAACGAAAGACGGTAATGAGATAAAGACCATGATAACAATCGAGGTAATATTATCAAATAACTTATCTTTCTTAATTGCTGCGACTGCACCAATAACTAGACCAAAAGGAATTTGAAGTAGTAATACGATAAGGTTAATCCCAATCGTATATTGAAATGTATTATTCAGAATCTCGGTGACCGGTACGTTCACTCGTATTCTGGTGGAGGTTCCCCAGTTAAACTCGGTAACAACGTTGGTTAACCACTCTCCATATTGAATAATAATCGGTACTCGCTCAAAAACCCATAATGTTCTATTTTGGTTGTTTGGATTTTCATCAGTATAAACGACAAAATAACGTTCTGTAGTATCATTAACGTAAGTTTGTTGTAATGCGATGACTTGCTGTTGGGATAACGGCGGTTGACTTGGATCGGGTTGATATCCTGGCCCAATAACTAATCTTGTCATAAATCCGTCTTGCCATTGACGTACTAACCATGATTTCTTTTCTTCATACTTCGTCGGTGGATATTCTGGTTGTAGTTTTAGGAAGACAAATGTGATTGTCAAGATTGCCATGAGTACGATAAAAACCCACATAAATCTTTGTAGAAAATATCTTAACATGCCTTAACTCCTTATCAAATAACATATGATATAAACAATTATATCAAAAAACATCTTTTTATGGCTTATATTATTTAAATAATATATTTTTCCGTATTTTGCGGATGATAAAAGTATGAATAAGCCATCCTAAAGTTAGGATGGCTTACCCACATTAATTATAATTCAGTTTATGCCTTCAAAGATTAGTATAGTAAGATTGCTGGCAATAAATTATCTTCACCGTCTCTTGGAGCTGTTGCACCATATGCATCAAGCACATCTAGAACTGATAATTCAGTATCAGTATCATGAAGAGGTGATAGGATGTATGATGAGCCATTATCAAATTCAGCTGACCAAGAACCATCATTGTAAGTTACAAGTGTAAATCCTGCAGATGCAAGTGCATCAGCGATTTGTTGAGCTGTTGTTCCATCTGGGAATACAACCCAAATTCCGCCTAATTGACTGTCATCAGCGATAATTTCGTAACTACCTTCTGGCCATGAAACGTTAGTAACGTATGCCTTGAAGTCTTCAAGTTCTAAGATTAGACTTGCAACATCTGCAAAGACACCTGGATCAAGAGTTGGAGGAACGTCATCGCCATTAACGATTGTTGCTTTACCATTTAATGCAGTAGAAAGTGCATCGAATGAGAAGTAAACTAATTCGTAACCAGCAGCTGGATCAACATATGAGATGTTACCTTCTCCATCACTAGTTGCAACTTTGACATCACCTTCAATGAACCAAGGTAATGCAAATGTCTTAGATGTTGGATTATATAGTACAGGAACTTCTGGTAATGAACTATCAAAGCCCCAGTTAATTGTAAATCCACCACGGTTGTCTGATGAGAATACATCTAAGAATGATGCAGCATCAAGTGCAGATCCTGAGATACCACCAATAGCGATATCAAAGTCACCAGTCATCATGTGATCGTAGTAAATGTTAGGGAATGGAGTATCAACGATATTAACTTCTACTTTAATGAAGTTTACGTTATCAACTAATTGTTCAAATGCTTGTTCGACAAAGTCAGAACGGATCTTAGTTGAGTCGGATTGAGTAATCGTCATAAATCTTACTTCAAGTGTAATTGTGTTGTAGGATTGAGCAGTACCTTTTTGGTAATAACCATCAGCAATACCCTTAGCAACAGCAGCTCTAAATTCTGCTAAAGCTAAACCTTTATTGAATCCCCATGATTCGCCAAGGAAGTTATCAAAGACTGATTGTCCTTCAACTGTTGAACGATATGGAATACCTGTTTCAGGTTCTACATAATATGCAGATGAGAAGTAAGTTGTACCAATACCTGATGATGGAACCCAGTTTTGTTGTAGGTCTTGTCTATCAAGGATATGGAATAATGCTTGTCTCATTTCAGTGTATCCTAAGATTGGTTCAGGAATATAGCTTGATCCTGGGAATTCACTTTGTTGAGCAGCAGGTGTTTGAAGACCGTTGATGTTTAATCTCCAAGTTGTAGCATCTGGAGTTTGTAATAATCTTGGGTCAGAAATAAATTCAGTTAATCTAGCATTTGGAATACCAGCAGTTTCAAGTTTTCCATCAATGAATGCTTGGAAAGCAACGTCGGTACTGTTGTAAACATAGATTTCTTCATGAGTCCATTGAGTTGCACCTAAATCGTCAACTGGGAATAATGGGTTCTTCTTGAAACGTGATACAACGCCAGCTTCATGTAAAGTGAAGATATATTCGCCAGAGGTTGCAACATAATTCGGACCTGTAGCATATCTGTCTTTATTACCAGCAACTGGAGCATCTGGTCCATACATTTCAAACAAGTCTTGGTTCATTGCTGGCCAAGCGAGTAAGTAGTAAGCATCAAATGTAGATTTGGCATTCTTAGTTGTGAATTCTAGAGTATGATCATCAACCATCTTTAAACCAACAGCAGCCCATAAAGCATCAAGTTCTGTTTGTTCTGCTTCTGAGATTGCATCATCTTCCATTGCTTCTGCAGCTGCTTCAGCATATGCTTCAGCACCTTCGATTTCAGTGACAAAGTCACCACCACCAGAAATAGCACGGAAGAAGTTTCTAGTTAATGCTTCTCTATAAGTCCAGATGAAGTCATTAGCGTCTAATACTTTATCAAATGAAGCAAAATCGCCTAAAGCTTTAATTGCATCATTATAATTCCATTCAAGACCTTCTTTTAATGATATTCTCCAAGTCTTAGATGTTGTCTTACCATTTTGAACTGCTACAGTTGGTCCGTATGCTTCTGGAGCACCTTCAGCTAAAGCTGGAACGAATTCCCAACCATTTCTAGCATCATTTAATGCTTGGTTATAGAATCCACCTTCAATATAACCTAACCAAGTAGCAGATACTGAGTCATCATATGTCCAGAAATTTAAAGTAGTATATTCTTGGTTGTTCCATCCACGGTATGTATATTCGCCAGCATTACCTGGTTGACCATTACCTAATAGAACTTGTGAGTAGTCTTTAGTTAATTCAGCATAACGAGTACCCCAACCATATGATGGAATGAACGCATCAACTGGAAGTGTTACACGATCAGCTAATAAACTGAATGAGTTAGCGACATAGAACGGAACGCCACCAACCATATTTTCAAGTAAATATCTTTCAGCAGCAGCAAATAGAGCATGTCTTGAATCAGCGTCAGCAAACTTAGCGTTTAGAACACCGTTAAATAATGCATCTTTATCAGCAACAACTAAAACGTTAACAGTTGCATAACCTTTTAGACCAGCAGCATCTTGAACTTCATAAACCACTTGGTATTTACCAACTTTAGTCTTATCGAAGTTGCTCTTAACGACGATATTAGCAGTTAAATCATCATCTTCAGGGTCAGATGCGGTAACACCTGCAGTTGCATCAAAGTCTTCGTTAACTTCAAGTACAACACTTGAGCTTGGAACGGAAACCACTGGGGCTCTATTTGGTGTATAGACAGTTACTTTACGAGTTGCAACTGTTTCTAATCCTTCAGAGTCTGATACTTTATACGTCAACGTATATTCTGCATCTACATTCACATCAACCGTACCGGTAATAACGATATCTTCGGTTAGATCGCCATCTTCAGGGTCATTTGCAGTGACACCCGCAGCTGGGTCAAATGGTAATCCATGTACGTGAGCAGGAACATCTGCAACGCCAGCAAATACTGGTGCTTGGTTTTCAGCCGGTGGTGTTACTTCCGGTCCACACGCAACAAGGATTGTGAATGAGAATAATAATAGTAATCCTAATAATATTTTTTTCACTTTTTCTCTCTCCTTATAAAAAGTTTGTTATCATTTTACCAAAATTTTCGGAAAAACAACACATATTTCGCTTGAAAACGTTTTCAAATGAAAATATATATATTTTAATACCTGAAAAACTCTATTTACGTCCAAAAATTGAAAGTTACCGTCACTGAGTTTAATTTCTAATCATTTATCATAAAACATTAAAGTTAGAATCTGATGAGATAAATAAATATGGATAGTTCATAAAAAACAAGATTTAATTTTGATTATTGTGCACCATAAATCAATCCTTTTTATTAATAAAATAAAAAAGGGTTCTAAACCCTTGCTTGTTTTTGATTATATTGTTTGGATCAATTCTTGGATGAGTGTTGGCTAATTACTTTTTATCTGGTTGTTCGTTTTTATACTTTTTTAGATTCTCAAGATACTTACCGATCGCGTTATAAATTGGAATCACAAATATAACAAATAAAACGGCAGTTATTAACAAGCCCAAGTCAATAAAATTTCTATTTTCATAGAATAAAGTAAATTCAGTCGGAAGTAAGCATATTTCAACGAAAATAATTGTTTTAACGAGTTGTCCATGTTTTTGTAAGAAGTTTTTCATAATAGTCACCTAACTTAGTTTAATATTAACTTTATCACAAAACTATCAATTAATCAATTTCTTTTTTCGGAATTATTTTTGAAACTTTAATTTGCGATAATCTTTAGTTGACAAATATTCTAACGATGATTACAATAGGTGTATAACATTGTTAGTATAGGAGGAAGTTCATGTCAACCAAAGATATCATCTATCAAAATGCAGTCAAACTATTTTCAGAACATGGTTATGCTAATTTTGGGATGCGTGAGTTGGCTAAAAGTGTTGGTATAAAAGCTTCTTCTATCTATAATCACTATAAATCAAAAGAAGATATTTTAATGGAAATTGCAAACAACCTAATCCAAGATCTTGCCACACACATTTATCCCTTATTTAAAAAGACCTATTTACCCCCAAGAGAATTCTTTACCAATATATCAATTGAAACCAATAACTTCTTTGAACGTCCTGAGATTAATGAGTTAACAAAACTCTTAATTCCGGAACAAGTTCATAATAAGAAGCTCCGCGATTTACTTCATGTTGAGTTCATTCAAAAGCCAAGAACAGCGTATGCTTATTACTTCAAACATTTAATGGATAAGGGGCAAATGAAAAAGGAAGATCCAATCTTAACAGCTAAGTTATACCACTCCTTCTTTGTGTATCACTTCTATGAAAAGTATTTATCTGATAAACCTGAAGGATTTCTTAGAACTTACGAAGAATTATTCAAGGAACATATTAACTTATTCTTAGACTACTTCGATATTAAATAAAAGACCAAATCATCATTGCCTGATTTGGTCTTTTTTTATTGTTCGATTTTGATGAATACGCCTAAGATTGATCCCGGTCTTGAACTATTATTCAAGCTTGCATAAATAGGGTCATCAGTTTCTACTTCCAAACATTTAATTTGATCAATGGTTAGCACATCTGATGAACTAAATTCATTTGTTGTGATTCTCACATTAACTTTTCGACCATCAATTGTGTATGTCACTCCAAGATCGTCCAATTTATAAATAACTGTTTGATTGGTTCTTCCCGTTGTAAGTTGAATGGATTCAAAGACATATTTTTCATTGATTCGTAATTGGAACTCGATTTGAACTGAGATTGGTGTAGCACTATCGATTTGATAGTACTCATAAATTGGACGAGGGCTATTCATTTGATAAATATATTTGAAACTTAAGTCTTGTTCATAAAAATAATCTTCAACATCATAATCTTGAGCCCACTGACCAATAATTTCCTCGTCTTCTAACGTGAATACTTTGACATCTTCAAGATCTGCTTTTAATACTCTAAACATACCAAATAATTCACATCCAGTTAATAATGTTGAACTGATGATTAACATTAATAGTATAATAATTTTTTTCATTTCTTTATCTCCTATCCTATAAGTAATCCAATGATTAAACTAACTAGATTTGCTGCAAAAGAAACAAACAAACTAACTTTGTAATTCTTTGTTAATAATTGATAATAAAACGCTTCAATGAGGACAACTAACACTTCAAGTATTACGAGTGCAATCCAATAGTAATCCACTAGATATAAAGTGAGTACTAAATTCATCATAATATTTGAGAACAAATTAAGCGGTAATGAAGCTATAGCAAGTTTAAGATACTTGTTATTGCGTTTATTTCCGACAATCAATATAACAATAAATTCCACGACAACAGTTATAACAAGTGGTATCCATAATGTATTCCACAATGAACTGTTAAATAGTGATATGTTTATGCTCATATTCCTATTGTATACGAAAATATTTATTTATCTGATTTAACTATAAAAAAAGAAAGCCCTAAGCTTTCTCAATTTCATAGAGGTAACCATCTTTACCTTCTCTTTTTACTTTGTATAAGACGATATCTGCTTTCCTAATCAAATCAACTCTAGCGGTTCCTTTGACAACCCCGATTGAAACCGTTGGTTTGGTGTCATCGTTTTGATTTTCGATTGTTTTGATTTGACTTAAAATATCTTCAACAACTCCTCTTACAGATTGTTCATCTTCATAGAACAATCCAACAAATTCATCACCACCGACACGATAAAAGTGATTATATTCTGATTCATGCGATTTAAGAATTTTACTAAACTCAATTAATGTATAATCCCCAACGTGATGTCCATAACTATCATTGACATTTTTAAAGTTATCAATATCCAAATAGATGACGTGTAAGTTTTCTCTCATATATCTTAAGCTATAGTGATAATCTAATGTAAACTTATTAAATAAACCAGTTAATGAATCGGTATGTGTTCTTAACCACTTTTGTTCTTCCTCTATCATGAGTTCTGTGTGATCTTTAAACAGATAGGTGATTAAATTAGGATACTCTTTATATCGTGTAATCTCAACTGAAAGCCAGATTCTCTTACCGTTAATTTTTATTGGAAAAGTAGCCTCTGTATAGTCGTTTTTCTCAAAGAAACGACTTGTAATATACTCATAATATTCGCTTTTACCGGCAACATATGCGTACTCGTTTTCATACTCAAAATAAGAGAATAGTTCATCTGTATTGATTGATTCACGTTCACCTAATTGAATCGCACTTAAAGAACCTAATATGACTTTAAGTTCGATGTTCTTTGATTCGATTGGGTCATCAGAATATAAAAGGACTCGATCGGCTCGATTCAATAAAATTCCTTCTAAGAGGTCTATTCCAAATCGCTTTTGAATCTCCCGTTTCGACTTGGATAAATATGCATTTTTCAAACAATCGATCTCCCTTTCGATATGTTTTAAATTTTTATTAATTTTTATTAATAATCTATTGTAATATGTTTTTAGAAAATAAGCAAATTATTTTGTAAAATAGTCAAACACTTCAATTGTCTCATCGACCATTCGATCACTTTGGATTGCATTCATTCTAGCTTTAATGGATCTTGGGTTTCTAAAGATAAATCTAATCAACCGACTAAACCAAGCCCAAGGTAGTAAAAATCCGTGTTTTTTTAAATATGGATAAGTTTCTACTAAATGTTTTCTTGAAGGAAATACTTGACCAAAGAAATATCTAATCTTTGATACTTTTCGATCTTCTTGTGCACTGACGCGTCTTGGTAGATAATAATCGTATGAAGATCCCTTTCCATGAATACCACTTTTAATAATGTATTCAATGATTTTTTGATCTTCATTATTGACTGCTTTTTGACCTAGAATGATTTGATTGATATGCGAAACTTTCTGATAAAATCCATGGAGTTTAGTTTGTTCTAGATAGGTATTAAGTTTATTTTGATCTAATATATTTTTTTGTGAAAAAACAGCCAGATCTATTAAACTGCGAAGACCGATTCCAGTTTGTTTTAAATGACGATAGAGATGTAATAAAAGATACATATACTCAAATTCTGTTTCCATCTGATATTGATGGTCTTGTTTTTGATAAGCATGTTCCCAAATTCTTTCTAGAAAGAATCCATGAGAATCATCGAAGTCAGAAACGAGACTTTGATGTAACTCAATCTCATTATCATCAACACCGATAAACGTATGGTGATGAGTGATCGCGTTTGTGAGTTTGTAATCTAAGGATTTTAATTCGTAGATTGCTTGATCAAAATCATTTTTACGAACGATTAAATCAATATCTCCCATCGCACGCATGTATGTTTTAGGATATAAATACTTTAAGCGACTTCCTTTAAGAAATATATGATTAATCTCGTGATGATTAAATGCGTTTCTAATACCTAAAAGGTGGCCTTCTTGTTGTAAGTCCTTAAAGAGATATGCACCAAATGCTTTCTTTAAGATCTTGTACCATTTTATGTCCTCAAAGTTATGCTCATTAAGGCTAGGATAACAAATACCAACCAATCCATTTTCAATTAATATCTTTGTTATTTCTTTTTCATCTGTTAAAGGTAATTCATATCTTTTTTCTGATAATCCACATGAGATCAGGGTAAATAGTTCTTGTAAGTTCATCTTATTTTCTCACAAACTTTAACAACAATTTTCGAATTGGTGTAAAGAAAAGCCAAACTTTAACTTTTCTTTCATAGTTCTTTGTCGACTTGCCATTGGTTTCATGATGGATAACTTTACCATAGATTTGTTCCTTAGTAACCTTTTCAATTCGGTATGACCCATCACCTCTAAGGTAATAAGTGTCATCCTCAATTTTAATAATTCTATGAAGAATATAACTATCTTGGTATAAAAAAAGAACGACATCAAATTTATGGTATGACGCTTCCTTTTTTAGAGTTACAATCGTTTTTTGATGTTTAAAAAATGGCATCATGGAATGACCTTGTATCTTAAAAGATACTTCTTGATCTTGATTCAAATGCTCAATCATTAAACCAATCAGTGCTTGATTGTTTACTTTAATCGATTTCAATTACTGCTCCAATAACTGGTGTTTTTTAAGTGTTTCAATAAAACTTTTTACATCGTTTTCTGCAACATCATAACTAACCTCATAGTGATTCACTAAGGCATCAATGAGCTCATCTTTCGTCTGTTCTGTTTTTAGTAATTCGAATAGAAATTTAGCGGTTGGATTTAGCGAAATCATCCCTTGAAACTTCACAGCCTCTTTACCCACTGGGACAACAATAAATTGATCACTAATCGTCTTTAATACATATTCATCTTTAATTTTCATTTTTTATCTCCATATAAGGTATGATACACTGCATCAACAGCTTCTTGTGTCATATTAGCGTCAAGTAGATACATAGGTGTGTGTTTAATAATTTCTTCGATAACTGAAATAGACTGATCCCAAATCGTTTCTTCTTTTGGTCTTAAGATGTTTGTCATTAAGTATTGCAGTGATTCTTTTTCATTTAGTTTTATAATCTCATTGGTAGATCCTTGTTGAAGAAATACAATCGCTTTTAATGGGTATTTTTGATTCATGTTTGCGCGGTAATGACCTGAGAATGGTGCACCATAGACAAAGATTTGATTGCCTTCTTTTTTTAAGAGTGGTTTATCATCATTAATCCAATCAACTTCATCTTGGAAACGTTCTTTCCATAGTCTTGCGTGTGTACTTTTTCCGATTCCAGAAGGGGCAGAGAATAAGATTGCTTCCCCACGATAGGTGATTGCTGAACTATGAAGTGGTAATAACCCATGACGTTGAGCAATCTCTAAAAAGACCATTCCTGAATATATATACTCAGCAGTTTCTAAATCAGTAAAGGCATTTTCATCAATTTTTATTTCAATATGCTTAAAATCATTATCATAGAGCATCATCGATTTAATACCATGAGCGGTTTTAGAAAATACTCGATAATTAACTTCGTTTGGTAGTTCAATGTTTGTCACATATGACATGATAATTTGATGATCATATGTTCCATCATCATCAATGTGATATGCTTCAATATTTTGTTTGAAAAATCGATCAAAACGGTAGGAGAAAGAAAGTTTAATTCCAGCGATTAAATATGTATGCACTGCGATCACCTGACTTTATATGATAATTCAATTATAACATGATTGAAAGATCTTTTTTACTTGTAAAAAAAAAACGAACCATGGGTAGGTTCGTTTATATTTTTATACTTCTCTAAATTGATCAAATGATATTTCGGTTGGTGTTGCACGTCCGAATACATCAATATTAACAACGATTTTTTCTTGGTCATGATCAATTGCTGCAACTTCACCGACTTGACCTTCGAAAGCACCATAAATGATTTCAATTTGTTTGCCGATTAAGTAATCATAACTTGGTTTAGCAAGGACACCAATCTTCAATAGAATTGGTTTAATTTCATCTTCTTGAAGTGGAACTGGTTTAGTACCACCACCAGATGATCCAAGGAACCCGGTAACACGTGGTGTGTTACGTACAACAAACCATGATTCATCCGTAACAATCATTTCAACAAAGACGTAACCCGGGAAAATTTGACGAACTTTTTCTTTATCTTTACCGTCTTTAGTCTTTTCAATGTATTTCTCTTCAGGTACAACAATTCTGAAAATGTAATCCGTCATCCCCATACTTTCAACGCGTCGTCTCAAGTCGGTTGCTACTGCATTTTCATAACCTGAATACGTTTGGATGATATACCAACGTAATTTAGGTTCTTTTGACATTAAGTGAGTACCTCAATAATTCTTAATGTAATCACGTCAACGACTGCAACAAATAAAGTAATGATTGCAACGAAGATAATGACACGTACCGAGTTATCAATAAATTCTCTCCATCCGGCCCATTGAATCTTTCTCATTTCTGGGAATGCTGGTAAGAAGAATGGATAAATGACTAAAGCAAGTCCTAAGATTGCAATGACTAGAACTGTCCATGCGAAGATCATGTCATTTGGTGAACCACCTAATACAGGGAAATCCTCAGGGATATGAAATCCTTGAACACGTCCGATAATCATCACCGCTAGCGCTGCAGTGATCGTTGCAAGAATTCCTAAAATTAAAGACTCACCACGATACTCGGTGGAAAGGATTTCCATCAATTTATTTTTAGGTTGAGCTACTTTTTGTTTGATTGCCATAATTGTCTCCTACTTACTTTCTTTATGTAGTGTATGTTTGTTGCATTTCGAACAATGACGCATTAATTCCAAACGTTCTTTCATTGTTGATTTGTTTTTGGTTGTTGTGTAATTTCTGCTTAGGCATTCAGTACACACAAGAATTATTTTTTCTCTCATTAAAAAACCACCTTATCTTCGTGGTTTAGTGCATTTACATTTTAACACTAATAACCACTTACGTCAATATTTTATAATATAATTATATTTTTTCAATCTTTGTTTCAAACGATATAACGAATTATACACTTGTTTTTTGGAAAGTCCAGTCGATGCGACAATATTCTCCGTTGTGTAATGCTTCACATAATAATAATCAAACATGATGGCTTCTTGTTCTGTTAACTCTGGAATTTCCATTAAGACACTTTCAAAAGGTTGCATCTTATCTTCAATCAACTCAACTTTTTCATAAAGTGTCCATCCAGGTAATTTCGATTTAAGTCTGATGAAGCGTCGTTTTAACACAAGTTCAAAGTATCTTGTGAATGTTTTATTCTTTTGTTCATTAAAACTATAGACTGTCTCTACCAAAAGAATTAGTGCTTCTTGATAAAAATCATCTTGATCTTTAGATTGAACATTGAATAAATGAATCATTTTCCAAATTAGGTTTTGATACTTACCAATCATGAGCTCAAGTGCTTTCTCATCCGAGTGCGTCTTAATTAAATAAATGAGTTCATAATCATTGGTAGGCATCTTTTCACCTATTTGTCTAGTGTCGCGTAAAGCATGAGTGCAGTCGCAACCGATACGTTTAAGGAGTTTACCTTACCATGCATCGGTATCGATACAAGCAAGTCACATCCTCTTTTAATTAACTCTCTTAACCCTTCACCTTCATTACCCACAACAATCGCAATCCCTTGATGATTAGGAATATCACGATAATCAGTTGTTGCTTCTCCAGCAGTACCAACAATCAAGATTCCTTCCTCTTTGAGTTTTTGCATGGTTTGATAAAGGTTTGAAACTAGAATCACTGGTACATGTTCAATTGCACCACTGGAAGTTTTAGCAACCACTCCAGTTAGTGGTACTTGATGTTTTTTCGCAACAATGATGCCATCGACTTTAGTTGCCTCAGCACTACGCATGATTGCTCCTAAATTATGAGGGTCTTGAATTTCATCTAGAATTAGAAATCTTTGTTTCTTATTAGCATCTAAAATATCACTAAGATCATAGGTTTGATACGCTTTGACATCTGCAACTACACCTTGATGTAGGCCATTATCAGATAACTGATTTAAGACTCCTTTATTGGTTTTCTCATAATCAATATTTTGTTGATTTAGGAACGCGATGAATTTAGTGTCAGAAAACTTATCATCCAAATAGACTTTGTAGATGGGTCTTTTAGATAAAATTGCTTCTTTTAATACATTCTTGCCATAAATAATCATATTTTTCTCCTCATGGTGAGAAAAAGCGCAAAAGTTGCGCTTTTTACTTCATATCTGAAATGACATTAACCGTCTTCTTAGCAACAATCTTAGCCCATCTCACAATATTGGTTAAAACGTATATGAGTGGATAGCTAGTATAAATTAGTACAATTAATAACAGAACTTGCGGTGCTGATAATGTTTGACCTGTCATATCGCCAATTAAGAAGAATGGTACAAAATTAAATGCGTTTGGTAAAAGTAGGATTGCAGCAACACCTAAAGCTAATGTTCCAAAGAACATCACACCACGTTTTACATTAAGTGGAACTGAAACTGTAAATAAGACCATAAATGCAGTTGCTGTTGCACTCACAACAATTAAGGTTGAGATGACTCTTGTATTACCAGCGTAATTCAAGCCACCGACACCAGCCATTGCATAAATAATTAACGCATTAATAAGAACAACAAGAGCACCAGGTAAGGCATCTTTAATAATCTTCGATAAGAATTTACCAGTCACTCGGCTATTATTGTATTCAAGTGCAAGTAGGAATGATGGAACCGCAATAACTAAGAATTCCATAATCATTAACTGGATTGGTGAAATTGGATATTGTCCACCACGGATCAGTGTTGTGATCGCTAAGAACAACGTAAATAGGGTCTTTGTCAAATAGAGTTTAGCAACTCTTTGGATGTTATTAATGACACGACGACCTTCAGATACAACTTTAGGCATCGATGCAAAATTAGAATCCATTAAGACTAAGTGAGATACATTTCTTGCTGCTTCTGAACCTGATGCCATCGCAACCGATGTATCCGCTTCTTTAAGGGCAAGAATATCATTCACACCATCACCAGTCATTGCTACGACGTGACCGTTATTTTTCATTGATTCGATTAATAATTTCTTTTGATGTGGAGAGACGCGTCCAAAGACAGAATATTTGTTTGCAACTCTCACGACTTCTTTATCTGATAGACCATCAAGTGAAATATAATTTTCAGCATTAAGAATACCAGCTCGTTGTGAGATTCTTGAAACTGTTAGTGGATTATCACCAGAGATAACTTTAACATCAACACCATTTTTCTTGAAATAATCAATCGTGTCTGGTGCATCTGCACGAATTGTATCTTCAATCATAATCAATGCAATTGGTACTAATTTACCTTGAAGCTGATTATTAGCGATTGGTTCTTCCGTTCTTGCGATAACCAAGACGCGGTATCCTTCTTGAGCTTGTTTTTCAACTTCGTTTGCAATTAGATGATATTGATCTTTTAAAACAAATTCAGGTGCTCCTAAAGCATAAGTACCATATTTTTCAAATTCAACTGCAGAGTATTTTCTTGCACTTGAAAATGATATTAAAGCTTTATGACGAATGCGTTTAGCATTACCAAAGCGTTCAAGTAATGCTTCAGAAGTTAAGTTTTGATCGTTTTGCGCATTTAAAATTGCTGATACTAAACTCTTTAATGGTAACTCAGGTTTGGATTCAAATTCAATCACTGATTTAACAGTCATTGTGCCATCAGTAATGGTACCCGTCTTATCTAAACATAATGTGTCAATACGAGCAAGCATTTCAATACAGTATAATTCTTGAACTAATGTGTTGTTTTGACCGAGTCTAACAACCCCAACTGCAAGTGCAACAGAGGTTAGTAAGAATAGTCCAGATGGAATCATACCGATTACAGCACCAGCGGTTGCTACAACTGACTCTGTATACCCAGTATGTCCAACCACATACATGTTGTAGAATAATGCAGCACCAATTGGTAAAATGAATACCCCAATGGTTCTAATGATAACTTTTAATGAATTGAATATATCTGATTTTGGTTTCTTATATTTTCTAGCTTGTGACGTTAATTTTTCAATGTATATATCGTTACCGATTGCAGTTGCTTGAGAATAACAAGCACCTGAAATGACAAATGATCCAGAATAGAGTGTATCTCCTGCTTTTTTAATGATTGGATCTGATTCACCTGTTAATAGTGATTCATTGACTTCAATCGTTCCTTCTCTAACAACCGCATCAACTATAATTTGTTTACCAGAAGTTAAATGGAGAATATCATCAATGACGACATCAGTAATCGCGATTTCTTGTTCCATTCCATCACGAACAACCGCCGCTGTTGGTGCAGATAGTAACGAAAGTTTATCAATCATCTTCTTCGCGTTAACTTCTTGAATGATACCGATGATGGTGTTAATTGTTACGATAACAACCGAAAAAGTTTGAGTGAATTGTTGAACAGTGATTAACCATACTGCGATTGCAAAAATTAATAAGTTAAAGAATGTAAAGACGTTAGAAATGATAATTCCACCAATCGTCTTTGTACTACCTTTATCAGAGACGTTTGTTAAACCAGCTAATTGTCTTTGTTCAACATGATCGGAAGTTAAACCAAGTTTTACTTCAGGATTATATCTTTCAACCAAAATCTCTTCACGTTTTTTAATACGAGCTGGTATTTTAGCTTCTTTTGGTTCTCTTGCGATACTAGATAAGCCTAAAGGATCCCCACTCATCGCTAATGGTTCTTCAACGACGACTGTTTTTGGACCTTTTTGTTTTACTTTTTTAGTTTCGTTCTTACCATCATCAATGATGGCAAGTAACTCATTTTGGCTTGTCTCTTTTGGCATATATACTTCACCTTAACTTTTTTCAATATACTCGATTGCCATTGCAATGAGTTCTAAACATCTTGGCTCGTTTTCTATCGATAAGAATCCGATTAAGCTTTCAAACCCTGTTGCTTGTTGATAGGTTAAACCGTCAACATTCTTACGACCGAAATGTGCACCATTTCTGCCATGTTTGAAAGCATCTAATTCTCGTTCGGATAAAACCTGGTGTTCCATCCAATGCGCTATAATTTTAGCCTGTGCTTTACTTGATGTAAAGCGGATTGCTTGTTTATGCAGGACATCAACTTTTGTTAACCCTTTTTGGAGTAAATATTTTCTAATTTGGAGTTCATAGAATGAATCCCCTAAATAGGCGTAAGATAAACCGTTCAAAAGTTAAATCCATCCCTTTTCAACTAAATTTTGACGCAATGAATCTGCTAATTGATAATTTTTATTATCTCTTGCTTGTTTCCAAGCATGATAAGTTTTTAAATCCTCGTTCGTAAATGCGTTGACTTTTGGTTCAATTCCTAAAACGCTTAGTATGGTTAGAACACTGTTTAATAATGGTTGATTCTTATCTTTGTTGAGTGTTTTAACAGCTTCGTCTAATAAAGTCACGACCGCTGGGGTTTTAAAATCATCATCCATGAGTTTAATAAATGCATCCAACAATGCTTGATCCTTTTCATCTGTTTTTGTTTCTTCAGCACTAAAGTAGAAGGATAAGCGATTAATTGTATATGATATTTTATCATATGTTTTCTGATATTGAGTCATCAACTCATCACTAAAATGAATTGGATTACGATAATGATGTGCAAGTAACATAAAACGGTATGAACCAGCATCATAACTTGCTAGTAAATCTTTCACTTTGATCACATTTCCAAGTGATTTACTCATCTTCTCACTACCCATATCGAGTCGTCCAACATGCATCCAATAATTTGCTAAATGGTGATGGCTGTGCGCTTGTGACTGGGCTATCTCATTTTCATGATGTGGGAATTTTAAATCAAAACCACCACCATGTATATCAAGTTGATCACCAAAAAGTTCATCATTCATCACTGCACATTCAGTATGCCATCCAGGTCTTCCCATACCCCAAGGTGCATCATAGGTAATGCCTTCTTTGGTAAACTTCCATAAAGCAAAATCAATCGTGTCTTCCTTATCTTCTTCCAAATCAATTCGAACACCTTTTCTAAGTTCATCTATCTTTTGATTTGAAAGCATTCCATAATCATTCACTTTAGAAACTCTAAAATAGACACCGCTTGGTTTTACATAAGCATAATCGGTATCTATTAGTTTTTGGATATAGGTGACCATTTCCGTTAAGTAATGCGTTGCATAAGGTGTTAAATTTGGGATTTCACTGCCGGTATTTTTAACGACGTCAAAAAATGCCTCACTAAACTTTTTAGCGATATCTTTTTCGGTTTGGTTCGTATTAATTGCCTTTGCAATAATCCGATCATCGACATCAGTGATATTTGTTGCATAGGTCACTTTAAACCCTCTAAAACTTAAATAGCGTTTTAGAACATCAAAAAATACAACCGGACGTCCATTACCAATATGGATGTCATCATAAACGGTTGGTCCACAGACATACATATTAACTGAATTCGCTTGATTTGGTTTAAATGTTTCCACTTGATTGGTGAGTGAATTGTATATTTTTAACATAGTTAAAGCTCCTAGCTCATACCTCATTATACATTATATGAAGCCATTTCACAATGCTTTAGACGATTTGTCGTAATTTGTCTAGGATTGCAACCATCGCCCATGTATCTTGTTTACAGTAATAAAGAAGGGCTTGTTTTTTTAGTTTAAATTCTTCTGGTTTCATGGTTGGAAATTGAGCATAAACAACAACAGCATCCGTTCCATTTGATACATCAAGTCCTTTATAAGTTAACTCTGGAACAAATATTGGTAAAACCTTTTTAATCGAGTATGAACCTTGAAGATTTTCATGATAATACATGATACCCGAATCCTTACCAAATAAACCTTTATTGCCCCTTAAAAGATGCATTAAATCATACGTTCTATCGACCATGCTTAATAACTTCTTTTCATATGCAGGAAATATTTTAGCTAGTTCTTTCATGCGTGATTTCTCAAATCCATAATTATATGCAATGATTGTTCCCTCATCACCAACACTATCAACCAAAGCTTTAACTAATGCTTCTCTTTGATCTTCATGTGTGGTTGCAAGAAACTCAGTATGATCTTTTTCTTTATCACAAACCCCTGGCGCTCTTTCAATATGAAGTGAGAATTGAAAGACGGATTGGTCATATGGTCTCTCCCCTTTAAAGCGTGGTAGTGGCCCTGGGAAGGTTTCAAAATCTAAATGGTAAAGTGGATACTTTAAATCATTAATAGCGCCTTTAATGGCATCTTTGTTGATATATGGTTGATGGGTTGAAACAACCTCATACTGAATTTGGTTAGAACTTCGTTTTAACCAGCTATAAGGGACGTCAAGCAGTCCGACCATCCCTTCATTAATGAGTTCGTAAAGTTGACGTTTGTTACCCTCATCATCAACAAAACCAGCACTCGCAGTCATGTAGGTAAAGATTGAATACTTTTCTGGCATGATCTCACCATGACATAAATCATAGAAGATACATTGTCTTGCATCCTTTCTTTGACAATGCTTACCCACTGGGACGTGTGAGGCTTGCATCCGGTCAAGATGTGACATCACTATTTCACAATCCGCTTTTACTTGTTCCATCATTTGATCCGTTAGCCAGGTAACATCAATTAATGTGATAATATCATCAGTGTATAATGGCTCATTAAAGGCGTCCTTACGACCATCATAAACATATTCTCTATTCAATACCGCTAAGTAATACTCAGTTGGTTTCTTGATATTCTTCTCTTCTTCAATAACAAATCTTTGATACGCAATATCATAAACATAACGACCCATTTTATCGAGTCTTTCCATGAGCTTTTTAAGCTTTTCATAATAAGCTTCATTGACTTCAAACCCCATTGTGTGTCTTAATCTTAGAATACCATCTGGGCTAACAATAAAAACACTTTCTTTTTCACCTTTTTGAACAACGTATTCTAATTCACGATATTTTTTGGATGTGGTTGCTTTCGATTCAATGACACGAATCTTAATTTCATCCTCTTGATAACCATCTAGAAATGCATAAAAACGATATCCCTCAATTTCTGTTTCAAAACGTTTTTGATCAGCTGTATTCAGTGAGTATTTAATGTCACCTTTAAAGAGATTTCTAACTTTGATTGCGGATAATTCCTCAATCTTTTGATAGAAAGGCATCATGACATCAAGTTGTGGATTTTCACGTTCAATTAAGTTAATTTCTTCATCCGCATCATCATCGTAATCATACATTGAATCAATTAAGACTTGTCTTTTGTATTTATTTTCTTCACTAATTAAATCATCTAAATCTTCAGAAAAAGAAACAAGCGCATCTTCTCTTTGTTTATAAATTTCGTAGAGTGCTGCAAAGCGCTCGCATCGTAAATAATTTAAGAATCGAGTTTTAGATATTTTCATATAATTAACTCCTTATCCCCATTATACAAAAAAAGCGAGATTAACTCGCTTTTAAAGTCTAAATAATTAGTTAAAACGTTCACTTACCCAAGTTGATGTGACATAAGTTGCAACATCATTTGCAGTAATTTCACTATAACCAGCTAAATCAAATACTACACCTTCAGTCGTTAATGAAGTTGCATTTAAATATCTAACATGAACACTTGGTAACCATGCGCCAGTTAAGGAAACATAGTTATAAGGTGCTGCTAAATATCCAACTTGGACGTCTGTTGTGGTTGCCATAACTAGCGTACCACCAACAACGAGTCTTTGACCTGATTTTGTTGCATAAGCTGTGATTTGACCTAAATAAACTTTTTTAATTGGGTTTGAAAGTTGAACATTAATATCACCACTATAAATGGCATCATTGATATTAGCCTTAGTTAGAACACCAACTAAACCAGCAACATAAACTGTATCTTGTTTTGTACTTTCTGTCTCTGCATGTTTGACATAGTTAACATTAATATGTGCACGTGAGATAACTTCATTAAGTGCTAAGTCACTACGATAAGCACCAATTAAACCACCAACATAAAGACTACCTTCACCAAGACCTTTAATGTCTTGACCAATGTTGACATTGATAGTTGTATCTGTGACACTTAATTGTTTAATATTAAATCCTTTATCTTGTTCAATTAAACCGAACAATCCACCAACATAACTACCTGAGGTTGCAACGTCTGAACCACTATAAGCCCCGTTAATTCCTCTTTGAGTTAAGTCAATTGATGAACCATCAACAGTAATATTGTTTAAACTTCCTTGTAGAGAACCGCCAACTAAACCAAGATATAGGTTACGATTGATTGTTCTAGTTGCTTTATGAAGACGATCGGTATCTTTATCAAACCATTGATCACCTGCTGCAGGGATTTGTGGTTTTGTTGTTGGAATAGCAACACCTTCATTCCAATTCGTACCATCATGTGTATAGAGTAAATCGGTACTTTCATCAAACCAACGGCTACCACTTACTGGTGATGTTGGTTCTTCAACTGGGATCACTGATCCAGAGTCAAATGATGCGACGTTATGTTGGAATGTAATGCTTGAATTTGTGATACTGACATTTTCCATTAAGAATTCGTTGTTTGAAACTTTACTAACGACTAACCCTACATATTGAATTCCACTATATGGTCTTGCAGTATTATCAATGTGGACATTATCGAAAGTAACATTTTTAATGTATGATTTAGAAACATATCCAAAGATTGATAAATATGAGCGATTGACGTGTGTACTATCGTTTATATTAATATTGGAAATTGTAAATCCTGCACCATCATATCCACCAGTGAATGGTGTACCCGATGTGAATAATGGATTCATTGATTCACCTTCAAAATCAAGGTTTGCTGTTTGAACATAATACTTCTTATTGTTCATTGCTTTAAATTCAGCAACGGTTGATACTTCAAGTGGATCTGCCGATGTATCACCTTGTGCTAAAGTCGTTACTTTTGAAGCTTCATTGGTATAAAGTCTTAGTTCATTACCATCTTTTTCAGCAAAGATTTCAACTAAATAAGTTGTTTCTCTTTCAAGATTTTCAAAAGTGATTGTTTTAATTTGATTTTTAGATACTGGAACGAGTTGTTCATCATTATCTGTTTCAGAGGATACAACAACCTTTAAAACTAACTCATCAAGTTCATCTTCTGGGTCAGCTAGGGTTGCTTTAAAAGTGACTGAATTGGTCGTTGTTGAATAACTTGTTACAGTGACTCTTGCGTTATTAAATTTTAATTCTTCGGTTGGATTACATGCCGACAATAGGGTCACGACAGCAAGAATCATAAGGCTTAACAATTTTTTCATCAGGACACTCCTTTAAGTGTTTGTAAAGTCTGTTTAATACGGGATACTACTTTATCTTTTCCAAGTAATGAGAGTGACACCGGTAGACTTGGTCCGTGTGCTTCTCCTGTGGTTGCAATTCGAATTGGCATAAATAATGCTTTGCCTTTAATGCCTGTTGATGTTCCAACCGCTTTAATGGTTTGTTCAATTAAGATGGTGTCAGAAAAATCAATTGTAGAGACTTTGTCAAGAAAATCTTCAATGACTGTTTTTGCATCAAATTGAAGTAATTCTTGCATGACTTCATCTTTAATAATTAATTCATCATGGAAGAACTCATGATAATACTTAACAATTTCTGCTCCATAGGTCAACCGGTCTTTTAAGAGTCCTAGTAAACTTTCAAGCCAAGCTTCAGAAACGATTTCTATATTTGCCTTTTCTAAGAATGGACGACATAATTTTTTAAGACTTTCCATATCAAGTAACTTAATATATCTTGAATTAATATATGTCAATTTAACTCGATCAAAGTAGGATGGAGCTGCACTTAACTTATGTTCATCAAAGAGTTCAATAAGTTCACTTTGAGATAGGATTTCTTTATCACTTGTTGGTGTCCAACCTAAGAGTGATAAGAAATTAAGCATTGCCTCAGGAAGGAAACCTAATTGATCATATTCACCAATGAATTGAACAACATCTTTGTCACGTTTTGAAAGTTTCTTACGTCTTTCATTGACGATAATGGTCATATGTCCAAAGGTTGGAATCTCCCAACCAAATGCATTATATACCATGATTTGTTTTGGTGTATTGGTGATATGTTCTTCACCTCTAAAGACATGGGTGATTTCCATATGATGATCATCAACAACAACAGCGAAATTATAAGTTGGAATACCATTATCTTTCATAATAATCCAATCTTCAATTTCCTTAGATTCAAATGTTAACTTACCTCGAATGACATCATCAAAAGTATAAGTTACATCTTGAGGAACTTTAAATCTGATAGCAAACTTCTTTGAACCTTCTTTAAAATCCTTGTAAGCTAAACCTTTATCAAGTAAATCTTGGGCATACTTTTGGTATAAATCAAGACGTTTTAATTGATGGTATGGGCCATGTGGACCGCCGATATCTGGACCTTCATCCCAAGATATTCCAAGCCACTTCAAGTAGTTAAGTTGTGATGCTTCCCCACCTTCAACATTTCTAGCAACATCGGTGTCTTCAATTCTAATTAAAAAATCTCCACCATGATGTTTTGCGAATAAATAATTAAATAACGCAGTTCTTGCGTTACCGATATGTAATAAACCAGTTGGGGATGGAGCATAACGTGCTCTAACTTTTGACATGTAAACCCTTCTTTCAGCAATAACATTATACGATAATTGTATATAATATACAAGTTTATTTTTTACCGATTGATTGTAGATATTTGTTAACTTCTTTATGATTTCTAAAAATCGTTACCTTATCTTGATACTTTGTAGCAATTTCTTGATATTTTTTGCGGTGTGCTTTGGATCGACCTTTAAATAAAATCCACATAACAAAGTCGAAATTTAGTCTTTCTGGACATCCTTCTGTCATACTTTCACGAGTCTTATTCTTATACACAATTCGTCTTTTTATTGCGTTAAATAAACAGCGAAATCGGTTAAATTTAAAGAAGAATATGTAATCAGCAGACTGCATTCTTTCTGCTCCAAAAAACCGCGAATAATTACCATCAATAATCCAATCTTTTTGATTGATGACTGACTCTAATTCATTCTTGATTTTTTCATCTGATGCAAAAACCCAACCTGGTTCCCATGCGATCTTATCGATGTAGGTTGGAACTATTTGAAAGTGATTTGAAAGTTCTTTTGCAAATGTGGATTTACCAGATCCACTGTAGCCAATAATTTGGATTTTCATCGTTAGAGAATGATATCTTTACTGATCTTTCTTGATAGATCAATCATCAGTTGTTTTTGATGACTTTTTAAGAACCCATTGAGTTTATAGGTGATTCTTGTAGAGTCTTCAAATACCAATTCAATGGCTTGTGCTTTTTCATGAATACCTACGATATCACTATAAATAATTTTTCTTTTAGAAAAGTACACTTGGATTAAGACATACTCTTGATAAACAAAGAATCTAGTTGAAAACATGATCAAATAATTAAGTAATAACACAGCGATAAAAATGAATGTGAATATCGATAAAACTAATGTATCTTCACGAAATAATACAACCAGTAAAATAAGGATTGGGGTTGGAATCATCATCAATAATAAATATTTCATTTTCATATAACTTCTTATTAACATCTTTACTACCTCACTTTCATATTATAACATTGAAACACTTTATAAATATTAAAAGAAAAGAAGCCCCGAAGAGCTTCTTTAGAAACATTAACGTTTGCTGAATTGTGGTGCTCTACGCGCTTTCTTAAGACCGTATTTTTTACGTTCTTTCGCACGTGGATCACGTGTAACTAAACCAGCTGGTTTAAGTACTTTTCTTAAATCTTCATCGACTTCCATTAATGCACGAGTAATTCCTAAACGAATCGCTCCAGCTTGACCAGTTAATCCGCCGCCATTGACATTTGCAACAACATCGAATTTACCTTCGTTTGAAGTTAATGTTAGTGGTTGTAACACGTCTAAACGTGTTGCAGCACTTGGAATATATTCTTCAAATGGACGATCATTAACTAAGAATTTACCTTTACCAGGAGTCAAGATAACACGGGCAACAGAAGACTTTCTACGTCCGACTGCACTGTATTGTACGAGATCTTTAGCCATGGGTTATACCTCTAAACTTTCTGGTTTTTGAGCTTGGTGCTGATGTTCTGGTCCTGCATAGACAAAGAGTTTTCTTGCCATATCAGTTCCAAGAATATTGTGTGGTAACATACCAACAATTGCTTTTTCAACAATTGCAGTTGGCTGTTTAGCCATTAAGTCACGCGCAGCAGTTTGCGTTAAACCACCATTGTAACCGGAATGTTTGTAATAGAACTTATCAGTCCATTTTTTACCAGTTAAATGAATTTTATCTGCATTGACGACAATAACATAATCACCAGTGTCTACATGTGGCGTGTAGGAAGGTTTATGCTTGCCTTTTAAAATTGATGCAACCTTAGTTGCAAGACGTCCTAAAGTTTTACCTTCAGCGTCGACGACATACCATTTTCTTGTAATGGTACTTTCGTTAGCCATAAATGTTTTCATAATTTAAATCTTTCTCCTTATATGTGGTTATAAGGGCTTACGTGGAATTGTAAGGTTGTAAAACGTACCTGAATTATCTTACTATACTTTTGTATAGTTGTCAACAGTATTATGTTAAAATGGGTATATATCACAGAAAGGAAAACTGCCATGAAGGTTTTAAATACAATCATCCAAACCAAGCGAGTTTCCATCGTGAATCACAATCTCAAGGGAAACTATAAATTGAATCCAATTTTCACGAAACAAATCGAGAAAGTGGATGATAAAACCTATGTTTTAACCCTTAATGTTTCAGTTCTAAATACAGCTGAAGCACCTTTTCCAATTGACTTAAATGCCTCGATTCAAGGTACTTTTACGTTCGATGAAGCCAATGATATTCAAATCGAGAATTTCATGCTCATTCCTGCTGTCCAAGTTTTATTTCCACACTTAAGATCAATTGTTTCATCAGTTACCGCATCCTCATACATCCAACCACTCCTCTTACCACTGATGGATGCGAGAGTATTTAAGGACATTTAAACTATAAAATAAAAAAGAGCTTCTAAGACTAAAGTGATCAACACATTGTCTAGGAAAGCTCTTTTTTTATTATGCGATTGTTTTACGTTTGAAGTTACCAAACACTTGTTTCACAGGTTTGGTGATCATAAATGCTTTCGGATCAACTTGTTGAACCATTTGAGTTAGCGTTGTTAACTCATACGCAGCAATAATAACCATTACCAATGTTTTTTCTTTATGGGTGTATCCACCTTCAACTCGCATTAAGGTGACACCACGATAAATCTTACTTAAAATATCACTGATAATCTGGTTTGGATTATCAGAAATAATTTCTACTGAGATAAACTGATACGCCGTATGGATTCGGTCTGTTACAATCGTTGAAATAATTAATCGTAAGATGGTGTATGATGCAACAACTCCACCAATGATTTCGACTCCACTCACAACATGACCGTGCGTAATGAGTCCCCCAAGGATTGCTGTCATAATGTTCATTGTCATTGAAATCATACCAACCGATTTACCATTTCTTAATGAGATATACTGTGCAACAATATCAAGTCCACCCGTTGATGTTCCATATTTAAGTGCACCACCTGCACCAATACCGATTAAGACACCACCTAAAATAGAGATTGTCACAGCATGTTCTGGATGTTCAAGTCCTAGAGGTAATGCTGGAATATAACCTAGAATGGTTGCTTGAATCAAGATTGAAACTAATGAATAAATTGTAAACTTCTTAGAAACACCAAACCAACCGAGTAAAAGAATTGGAATGTTGGCAACAATAATAAACATTCCTAAGAAAGCTCCTTGCCATGATACCATGTCAACATTTAAGACAAACACTAGAAAATCACGGACGAGCTGTGCAAGTCCTGGAATTCCACCCGTATACATTGGATAAACTGATGCTTCTAAAAACCATGAAACACCAATTCCATAAATGAAAGTAAAAACAACAACAGCAGCAATTCTTACTATTTCAGGTTTTACTTTCGTTTTAAATTGATTACTTACAAACCAATTTCTTATTTTACTCATTTACCTTCCCTAAAATTTCCTCTAACTTCTTAGTCATATCAAAGCGTTCAAATAACGGTGTTGCAACACCAATCTTTTGTTCAGGATAAGACCCAAACTTAATCATACTATCAAACCCTGCAGGTTGAACTCCTAATTGCTCAAAGATCTTCTTAGCAGTTTCTGGTATAAAGGCTTGAAGCATCACAGCCAACATCCGGATGGTTTCAACCAAACTATAAAGAACGTGTGCTAAGACCTCGGTATGTCCATTCTTGTTCAAATTCCAAGGTTCAGATAAATCAATATACTTATTAGCAGCTCTAGCAACTAAAATGATTTCTTCTAATGCGTCACCAACTCTTAATTCATCCATCAAGGTTCTAACCTTATCTAGTAAACCTTCACAAATATCCTTAAGACTATATTCAAATGGTTCATTAATCATGACTTTTTTAACAAAACCTTCTTGATACTTATTTATCATACCAATCGTACGATTGACTAAATTACCTAAGGTATTGGCTAAATCAGAATTATTTCTTTCGATTAACAATTCATAGGTGATATTTCCATCTTGAGCAAATGGAATTTCATGGAGAAGATAGTATCTTACCACATCAACCCCGAAGTGACCGACTAAATCATCTGTATAAAGTGTATTACCGACTGATTTACTCATCTTATTCTTATCCACTAAAACCCATGGGTGTCCGAAGATTTTCTTTGGTAATGGTAAATCAAGTGCCATTAGAATGATTGGCCAATAAATGGTATGAAAACGAACAATATCTTTACCAATCATATGAAGGTCAGCTGGCCAATAGTGTTTAAATTTATCTGGAAATTGTCCTGGTTGATATCCCAATCCAGTAATATAATTACTTAAGGCATCAATCCAAACATAGAGGACATGGTCATCATTTTCAGTTACTGGTACACCCCATTTAAAAGAAGTTCTAGTGACTGATAAATCGGGTAATGTATCGGATAAGAAGTTATTAATGACTTCGTTTTTTCTTGATTCAGGTGCAATAAAGTCAGGATGATCTTTAATGTGATTTAAAAGTCTTTCTTGATAGTTTGATAACTTCAAGAAATACGCATCTTCACTCATCCACACTGGAATATCACCACTTGGACCTTTACCATCGACAATATCTGTTTCAGATAAGAAGGATTCATCTGCAATCGAATACCATCCTTCATACTTTCCAAGGTAGATATCGCCTTGTTTTAAAAGTCTTGAGAAAATCGCTGATACTGCCTTCTTATGATCTGGGTTTGTTGTTCTAACAAAGCCATCATAAGAGATATTGACTTTATCAAAAATACGTTTAATTTCTGAGGCGATAAGATCCACATAACTCTGAGTTGGTAAATCCTGATTCTTTGCTTTTGCTTCAATCTTTTGACCGTGTTCATCAACCCCAGTTTGGAAGTAGACATCATAACCATCCAAACGTTTAAAACGAGCGATTGCATCGCTTAAAATAATTTCATAAACATTACCAATATGAGGGATTGCTGATGCATATGGGATTGCTGTTGAGATATAATATTTTTTCTTTTCCATGTTTTCCTCCAAAAAAAATTCATCCTTACAATGATAAAAATCATATCTAAGGACGAATGTATAATCCGCGGTACCACCCTAGTTCTATGTTGCCATAGCACTTCAACTGTTAACGCCAGTTTACGTCTTAATCTACTTATCGATCAAGAGACTCCAAAGCCATATATTCATTCGCATCAATCTGTTTACACCAACCACAGACTCTCTATGTAATGATGAATGAATACTTCTTCTTCAACGTTTATTAAGTTCAAGTCTATTATAACCTAAAGCCAATCAAATCAATCATGTGATTTGACAATTTTGTAGATTTTGTAAATCTCTGATTTATGAACTCCAAGTTCTTTAGCAACTTTCTTTAGTGCTTCTTTTTCTTCAAGTCCTTGTTCCTTATAAAATTCAACTTTTGAGGCAACATCAATGACTTCATCGTGTTCTTTGAACTCACCTTCAAGTAAGATGACATATTCACCACGATCATCAAAAACTAGATCCTTCATTGCTTTAAGTGTGCCACGGTAAAGTGTTTCAAACTTCTTTGTTAACTCTCTTGCAAGCACTAATTTTCGATCACCTAAAATATCAAATAAACCGATAAGAGTTTTACTTACACGATTAGGTGACTCATAGATAATGAGGGTTTCACTCCGTCCTTGATACTGTGAGACGATCTTTATAAAATCCCCAAGTTTTCGTGGTAAAAATCCGATAAACGTAAATGGTTGAGGAACAAGTCCTGATGAGACGAGTGCTGCAAGCATTGCACTTGCACCAGGGATTGATGTGACAATGATATCTTCTTCAATTGCTTTCTTAACTAGAATAAAGCCAGGATCATTCACAAGCGGAGTACCTGCATCAGAAATTAATGCAATACTCATTCCTGATTTCATTTTATCAATGATTTCATTCGCTTTTTCTTTTTCATTGTATTGTTGATAAGATTCTAGTGGTTTTTTAATTCCAAGATATGATAAAAGTTTGCCTGAAACACGTGTGTCCTCACAAAGAATTAAATCAACGATTTGAAGTGTTTCAATTGCTCTTTTAGTGATATCACCTAAGTTACCGATTGGCGTTGAAACAAGATATAAAGTTGGTTTAGGTTCAACAAAGCTACTTTGAACTTTCATTCTGATACGCCCTTCCGTTATAAATTGCATTCAATTCTTCTGAATAAACATGTTTTTCATGATACAAAATGAGTGGTGGTAAAACCTTTAAGTGTGCACTACCTTTTTTACGTGCTTCGATTAAGACATGGTTGGGTTCACTATCTAAATATGGATGAACCATTCTGATTCGTTTTACTTTAAAATCATACTGATTAAGGAGTAACATGATTTCTTCTAAACGATCCGGTTTATGAATCATGAAGAATAAACCGCCATGTTTTAAATTAAGAAAAACGGATGCGATGAGTTCTTCTAACGTTAAGAGTGTCTCATGTTTTGCAATTTGCATATCATGATCCATACTTTTTCTAGATTCTTCATTGACTTTAAAAAAGGGTGGGTTAGAGACAATCACATCAGCTTCTTTTTTAAGTTTTGTTGCCTTTATATCTTGATTTAATACTTGAATTTGTTTGTCCAATTCATTCATATTGATGTTCTCTATGGCTTGTTCATAACGATGTTTTTGGATTTCAACACCGAGCAGCTTCTTGTGGAATTTTTGTGAAAGATACAATAAAATTGAACCATTTCCAGTTCCAAAGTCACAGACTAATTCACTGCCTTTAGGAATTCTAACAAAATCCGCTAAAAGAATGGTATCTAAGTTAAATGCTTTACCTTGTTCAGATGTGATGAGTAGGTTTGTCCCAAGTAAATCACGTGTGACCATCATTAGCCTCGGCTTTGTTCAATTTTGATTGCTAGTGCTTGTAAAACAAGTGGAATGACAACAGGAACACTCATCTGTTTTAATGTTTCATGAATGGCATTAATCACTCTTTCGCATTGAGTGACATCATAACCTCTAACCAGTTCAATAATCGTTTCTTTTAAATAGAGTAGTTTTATCTTTTGATTCATGTGTTGATGGATAACATCTAAAAACATGGTTGATAGTACTTGTAGAATAAACTCTATCCATTTTTTATCTTGACCCAATGCACTGATCATTTCCATCACTAAAAAAGATAATGGTTGATCCGGTTTGATAAACCATTCAATCCATTTTTCAATATAATTTACTGATAGGTGGTACATCTCATCTTCATAATAATTAAACGCTTCTTCAATGTCACTTGTTAGAAAGTAAATAAGGGTTGCATGTTTGTCATCAACATCATGTTTCTCAAGTTCTTCTTGGAAGAGTTTTTCATCATCTTCAACTAAAATGATTTGACTTCTAGAAAGGATGGTTGAGATGACTTGATTCACATCATCCGTGAGTAAAAAGCCAATCGTCTGATTGTCTTTTGGTTCTTCTAAAAATTTAAGCAGGGAATTAGCAGCAGGTAAACTCATACTTTCGACGTTTTCAATAATATAAACTCTGGAACCTTCAACTAAAGAGGTCTTAGAAAACTCTTTTTGAAGGGATAGGATTTGTTCCTTTTTAATCGATAGTCCTTCGAGTGGAACATAGATTAAATTTGGATAATTATCTGTTTCAAGTTGATGTTTTAATGCCGGACTATCACTTTCATGCTTAAAAATCTCATATGCAAGTTCTCGTGCAATTCGCTTCTTGTGAATTCCCTTCGAGCCTGCTAGTAAATAAAGATGAGATAATCTTTGTTTTAGGATGGCATTTTTAAACTGTGAAACGATATCCTTCATAATCTTTCCTTAATTTTGGCAAACACTTGTTCAAATAATGCATCAAGGGTTTGATTTCCTTCAATTCTTATCACGCGTTTGGTGTCGTTACAAACTAAAGTTAAATATCCTTCTCTAACTCTTTTATGAAATTCTTGAGTCTCGACATCTAGTCGATCCGATTTATGAATACGATTCTTTTTAACTCTTTCAATACCAATTGTTGGATCAATATCAATATAAAAAGTTAAATCTGGCATATGATCTAGGGCATAGCTATTAACTTTTCGAACAAATTCTTCACCTAAACCACGTCCATAGGCTTGATAGGCAATCGATGAATCCAAATAACGGTCACATAAAATCATTTTTCCTGCTTGTTGTGCTGGAATAATGACCTCATCTAGATGTTGTGCTCTTGATGCTGCAAAAAGTAGGGCTTCTGTGTGAGCCTTCATTTCGGTGTTTTGATTGTCTAGAATAATCTTTCTAATTTGTTCAGCAATGAAACTACCACCTGGTTCCCGGGTGGTAACTACATCAATGCCGATGTTACTTAAAGCTAATTTAAGTCTTTCAATCAAGCTTGTTTTGCCTGATCCTTCGCCACCTTCAAATGTAATAAACATAAATTACCTCCCAATAACTCTATTATAACTTTAATAATAGATGTGTGCTAAATAAAGTCCTTCTGCTGGAGCAGTTTTTGCGGTCAAAAGTCGATTCTTCGTTTCTAGCATCAATTTTAATTGATCTTGCGGTTTCTTAGAAAGACCCATATAAATGACATTACCCATGATACTTCTAACCATGTATCGTAAAAAATGATTGCCATGAATCTTGAATATATAATGTGTTTTTGTTTCTTTTACTGTAAACGAGTAAATTGTTTTAATCGGTGGTTTTTGTTCTTTATTCGGTGAAAATGCTGTGAAGTCGTGTTCACCTATTAAATCATTTAAATGATTTTTGACTAACTCAACATTAAAGTTCTTAATGTAAACTTCATGATTGGATTGAAATGCATTGAGTGGTTTTTTACTTAATTTATAAATATAGATTTTTGATTTTGCATTGTGTCTTGCGTGAAAATCTTTTTTCACTTTAACAACTTTTTTAACCCTAATATCTCCAGGTAAGCGTTTATGAAGTGCATCTTTCCACTGTTCACTTTCTAAATCAATGTCGGTATCAAAATGAAGTACTTGATAAAGTGCATGAACGCCTTTATCGGTTCTTGATGCCGCAAAGGTTTTAATGTCTAGTTGTGTCATTAATCTTAATGCTTTTTCAATGCTTGATTGAATGGATGGGTGAGTTTCTTGAGCTTGGTATCCATGATAGTTGGTGCCATCATATGAAACGACCATTTTATATCGCATAAATAACCTTTGAGACAATACATGCTACTAAGACAGCAGTAATGAGCGTTAAAGCAACTATATCTTTGACTTTAATTGAATAAACATCAAGTTTGGTACGTGGAGCACCAATCACATACCCTCTTGCTTCCATTGCATTACTTAAGTCATCCGCACGATTAAATGAAATTACAAACACTGGAATGAGTAGGGCAATGACTTGTCCAATTTTCTCTTTTAAAGTTGCTTCTTTAAAATCTGCACCACGTGAGGTTTGAGCTTTCATAATCTTATCGGTTTCTTCAAGTAAAGTTGGAATACTTCTTAACGTGAGTGAAATCATCATCGAGAAAATGTAGGTTGGAACTTTGATGAGTCGAAGTGGTGTCATAATGGATTCTAATCCATCATTTAGTTCAATGGTGGTTGTTGTAAATGTTAATAAAGATGCAATAATCATGACCGAAATAATTCTAACGAAAATGAATAAAGCTCTAAATAATCCTTCACTCCAAACTTCAAAATCATAAATAAAACCTAATCCAGGCATGAAGTTTTGTTCAAAAATAAAGAGTGCCCATTGAACTAAAAAGACAAGTACAACAAAAACAAAGAATAGGGTTGTTCTAAATTTGACATGTGGTTTAATCCATTGATATAAAATAATCAGCAAAATGACTGCTGGAATACTAAGAACGGATAATGTCATCTTCTCACTAAATAATACAACTCCGGTTCGAATAGTAAATAGTTGGATAAAGAATGTAAAGGTGAGAAGGAAAACTACTGCTTTTAATCCTTGCAGTACTTTACCTAAAGGAATACCTGATAAAAAGACCAAAATGACAGTCAGTAAGAGTAATCCACCCATCCATCCAAAACTTGCAATTCGTGATGCTTCACTCATTGATCCATCAGGAATTCTGATAAGGAAGATTGAGACGACAAGCATAAACATACTGATAAGTTTTATTCTTGGATCAAGTTTATGTAAGAGTGAATCTCCAGGTATATATTGACCTATTTTAATATTCATTTTTGACCTCCTCTAATCACTTCGAGGAGTTCTTTTTCATTTAGGACAAGCTTAAACGGATATCCTAGGGTTGTTGATAAATGTTTTAATAGTTTCATTGGTGATGGGTAGTCAAGATGGAATTCATGGAAATTAGGATGCATGAATAAATCTTCCTTTTTACCATCAAAAACAATCTCACCTTGATTTAAAACGATCACACGTTTGGCATATTGTGCAACTAAGTCCATATCGTGTGTAATCATGATGATTGACTTATTTTCATTCTTATGTAAATCAAGGAAGATTTGCATAATATCATCACGACCTTGAGGGTCTAATCCTCTTGTTGGTTCATCAAGGACTAAAACACTTGGACGCATCGCAAGAATCCCTGCAATCGCAACTCTTCGCATTTGTCCACCAGAAATTCTAAATGGGGACTCTTCGAAAAGGGATTCATCGATACCAACTGTTTTTAATGCTTCACTGGCATATTCTTTAGCGTGAGCTTTTGTTTCTTTAAAGTTTGATGGACCAAACATGACATCTTTTAAAATGTTGATTTCAAATAATTGATATTCAGGAAACTGAAAGACAAGTCCAACCTTTTGACGTATTGGATTAATCTTTTCCTTCCTCTTAGGTGGTAGTTGATGGCCTAAGGTATCAAC
>JAEYXZ010000126.1 GCA_023431045.1 Bacillota bacterium
ACCTAGAACAATTTTTGCCATCGTTTTATACTCACCATCCTTGACGATGGGCGTTGCAATGGCATCTATGTGGCGAATTATTTTCTCTGATGATGCCAACGGTTATATTAATAGTACGTTAATGTCATTTGGATGGATTCTTGAACCCATTCAATTCTTACAATCTCCAGATAGTTTAATGACAATCATGATTGTCGTTTCATTATGGAGTAGTATGGGGGTTGGATTCTTAGCGATGCTTGCAGGGGTTTTAAATATTGATCAAACCTTATATGAAGCTGCATACGTTGATGGTATTAGAAATCGAGCTCAAGAAATTCTGTACATTACGATCCCTTCAATGAGACCTCAATTACTGTTTGGTGCCGTGATGGCAGTTGTCACAACATTCCAAGCAGGTGGTATTGGAGTTCAGTTATCAGGATCCAATCCGACACCACAATATGGTGGTCAACTCATTGTTAACCACATTGAGGATTTTGGTTTTATACGTTATATGATGGGCTATGCAGCAAGTATTTCTGTAGTCCTTTTATTACTTGTCTATTTAATTTCAAAAGTCACATTTAAACTGTTGGCGGATAAGGATTGATTATGGCATCATTTCAAGGAACTAAGATCAACCCAACTCAATTTCATAAATCACAAATTCCATTCTATCTTGTGATTATCCCGTTAAGTATTTTGATGATTTTACCAATCATTTTTATCCTTAATCACGCATTTAAACCGCAGAGTGAATTATTTGCATATCCACCAAGATTTTTTGTTGAACGACCAACGTTTGATAACTTTGCAGAACTCTCACGAATTGTTAATTCATCCGGTATACCGTTTAGTCGTTACTTAGTTAATAGTTTATTAGTAACTACTGCTGGGGTCTTTTTAACAGTCCTATTCACTGGTTTATCAGCTTATGCACTTTCTAAGTTAAAGTTTAAAGGTAAAACCGTCCTATTTGAATTAAATACAATTGCTTTAATGTTCGTACCTGTTGCAGTACAAATACCAAGATATTTAATTATTGCATCACTAGGGATGATTGATACGTATTGGGTTCACATCTTACCAGTTATTGCAATGCCTGTTGCGATGTTCTTATTAAAACAATTTATCGATCAAATACCGAATGAACTCATCGAGGCAGCAAAAATTGATGGCGCATCAGAGATGCAAATATTCTTTAAAATCATCATTCCAATCATCTTACCAGCAATCACCACTGTTGGTATTTTAGCATTCCAGTCAATCTGGAATGATGTTGGCACAAGTTCTTTATTCATTAATGACGAATCGAAACGAACACTTGCATTCTTCTTATCAAGCTTAATCTCATCAACTGGTAACACCGTTGCTGGTCAAGGGATGGCAGCAGCAGCTGGTTTGATTATGTTTTTACCAAATTTAATTCTATTTATATTCTTACAAGGTAAAGTCATGAATACCATGGCTCATTCGGGTATCAAATAATGAGAAAAACATATCTACTTTTAAGTCTATTAATGGTTATATTATCGCTCTTGATGATGCCAGTTGTTTATGCAAATGGTGTACCTTATACAACTTGGACTTACAATCCAAGTTTGGACCAAATCATTCCAACTCAAGATGCTTATTTACCACTATCGATACAGTATACGGTTGATCAATTTGAACTGACAAATCCAACCGATATCGCGATGGATATTGATGATAACATCTATATTTCAAATTGGTATGAAGAAGCAGGAACAAAAGCGATTAAAGGGCAAGTTATTAAATATAATCTTCAGTCAAACCAAGCAAGTGTCATCGGTAATGATTTCTTACAACAACCGACAGGCGTTCATATTGGTAAGGATGGTCATTTATATGTTGCAGATTTCTTAAAGAATGAAGCATACAAGTATGAATACAATTCATTGACGGATACTTATACATTAGCTGTCACTTATAGTAAACCAACCAGCACACCTTATTTTGGAGAACAAGAAGTATTCAAACCTTCTAAGATCATTACCGATCAGGGTAATGTTGTTTATGTCCTACTCGCTGGTAATATAAATGGACTCGGAAAATTCGATAATTCTGGACAATTCACTGGTTTCTTCGGTGGTAATCAAATTCCTCAAACATTTGAAAATATGATTCGATCACTCTTTTTCAACGAAGAACAACGACGCGAATGGTTCAAGATGATACCAAATCCAGTTTATAATATTGCAGTTGATCCTGATGGACTTATTTTAACTGCAAGTAAAACTCAATCTGGTTACTTAAAACTAAATATTGCAAACAATGTTTATAGCCAATCAACATGGGGATTTGATAATGTCGAAGACCTCTATGTAGGACCTTCAGAAACAATTTTCACGATTTCTGAAGATGGTTACATTACCGAATATGCGCCAGATGGAACCGATCTTTTCATTTTCTCAGGAACTGATCGTTTCAAGCAAAAAGGTTTATTTGAAAAACCAAGTGGTATTGCAGTGGATGCACGTAACAATATTTATGTCCTAGATTCTGGTGCTAAATCGCTACAAGTTTTTATCCCAACTGAATTTGCTAATTTAGTTCATGAAGCGATTGAACTATATCAAAGTGGTAAATATGAAGAGTCGCTTGTTCCATGGCAAAATGTTTTAAAGATGAATGCACTATTCGATTTAGCAAACAAAGGTATTGGTGATGCGTATTTTGCTCAAGGTGATTATGAGAATGCACTCACTTATTATGAAATCGCAAGAGATCGTGAAGGATATTCTGATGCATTCTGGGAAGTTAGAAATAAGACCCTTTTAGCATCAGGACCAGTTATTATTGGTTTACTATTAGGTATCATAGTTTTAACAATTGTTAATACCTTCTTCAAGTTTATGAAATATGTTTCATGGCCATTTGTAAAGATTAGTTCGCTTTTAGAACGATTTAAGATCTATCGTGAGATGAAGTTCGGATTCTATGTCCTAAGACACCCAGAAGATGGATTCTACGGTATTAAACGAGAAAAGAAGAGTTCTAATTTGACTGCATTGATTTACTTCTTAATCTTCTTTATTGTGTATATTATTTGGATCTATGAAAGTAATTTCCAATTTAATTTCTTTATTCCTGCTCAAATTAATTTCTTTGAACAAGTGATGACAATCTTTGTTCCCCTTGGTTTATGGGTTCTTGCAAACTATCTCGTTTCAACCATTCGTGATGGGGAGGGTAAGCTTAGTGATGTCTTCCAGGGTACAGCCTATACACTCATTCCACTAATCTTTACGTTACCATTACTAACGATTCTTTCCCATGTTCTCACTCAAAATGAAGCATTCATTTATGATTTCATCATGTTTGCGGGATTTGCCTTATTCGGTATCTATATTATTTTCATGGTTAAAGAGATTCATTTCTATGATATGGGTCCAACACTTGGAAATATATTAATTACAATCTTCACAGCGATTATGATATTAGTATTTGTTGCTATTGTATATATGTTATTTAGTGAAATTATCGGTCTATTTGAAGATATTATAAGGGAGGTGACGTCACGTGGTTAAGATGATTAAGAATATCATGATTGTTTTGTTGTTGATTGCAGCAACGTTTATGACTACCTATGCGTTCTCAGCCAAACAATGGAATGAGCAAGGACAATCCAATTCAATTATTGATAATTACCCTTATATTAGTGAAATGTTACTAAGATCAAATCGATACACACAACAAACCAATGTCACTCAAGCACAAATCGATGCTTATGAAGCAAATTATTATCCAATCTTGACTCATGAAGAGATCCTTGCCATTGGTTTTGAACAAGTATTGGATAATGATCAATTTATTCTTTATTTTGATGCTCAGTATTTTGCGATAATGATTCGAAATATTGAAACTGGTTATTTATATTCATCACGACCTTATTATCAATCACAAGCTGATGGAAACATTCCAGCATGGCGTCGAGCTAATTCAGGGATCATTTTTGATTATGTATCTGCTGATACGATAAGTACGGGGGTTGTAACTGAAGGTAGTGTCCTAGGATTTGCAAACGCAAGACCTACAGTTGATAATGATGTGCCGCTTGCGATGAATTATAATATCATGCAAAGTTCATATTCCTCAGAACAAATGGAAATTGACTGGAGCGTTGATCAACAAGCAAGTACATTAAATGCAATTTTAAAATTTAACACTGTCTTAGTCGGCTCTGGTGCTGCTGCAAAACCATTTGATATTGGTTTTGAGTTTAATGTTTCAATCAAGTTAACTGAGGTTGGAATTGATGCATCAATTGATAAATCTTCGATTGTGGAAAAGAATCCAAATTACCGATTATTAAACATTTCATTATTCCCATACTTAGGTGCTGCTAAACAAGACTATGTACCAGGATACTTTGTTATTCCAGATGGTGTTGGAGCTCTTGTAAGACTTAATCGTGCGCATAACACGACATTTATTGCAAACTACTACGGTAATGACAGTGGTTATAATACACAGTTTATTCCTGAATTAACACTCCCTGTTTATGGTGTTATCCATTTAGAAGGAGAAAATGGTTTTTATGCCCATGTCAATCAAGGTGCAGAACATACAAGACTTTATGCACAATACTGGGGTAATTCATCTAAATACCATACCATTTATAATAAATTCCATGTCAGAAATATGTATCGAACTGTGATTGACCGTGCTGGTAATGGTGAATATGCGACTTTAGCAGGGCTTTTAAAAGGTAATTATGATGTTAGTTACGAATTCTTATCAAATGATGATGCATCCTACGTTGGTATGGCACATGCTTATCAAAACTATTTAGTTGGTCAAGAAATATTGACTCCAAAAGAAGTTGGATCTCAAATTCCAATTCAAACAGGCTATATCATGTCTGATCGTGAAAATGCATTTATCGGGACGACAAAAGTCGAAATGACTACAACTGATGATATTAAATCAATATATCAATATTTAAAAGAAGAAGGTATGACTAAACAAACAATCTCACTCTATGGATGGAGTGAAGATGGTTATGTAAATCGTGCGCCATATCGCGATAATACAATTGAATCCTATGATCAATTTAAATCACTTTCAAATATGGTACAACAAGATCAAAATGATATTTACTTAGAAAACGATTATTTCCAGAGTAGTGATTTATCACCACGTGTTAACTACAATTTCCATGTGACCTATGCAATCTCAAAGGTTAGAAATGTCTACTCATTTAGAGATTTTACAGATCAAGTTTATACGATGTATTACTTAAATCCTGCTGTATCAGAAGATTTTGCGAAAGCAGATAAGAATTTCTACTCAAATATTGGCAATTATGGCTTACAATTAACAGCTGGTGGACTAAACCCTTATAGTTATTATGAAAATGGTAATTATTACGATCGAAGTGATTTCATATCACATGTAACAACCATTGCAGATCAATTCAGCAATTTTGCTACCAATCAACCAAGTCTTTATTTATATGAATATGTCGATCATTATTTCGATATGGAAATCGCACATTCTGGATTTAACTACTATACAGATTTAGTGCCATTTGTTCCAATTGTCTTAAAAGGATATATTCCATTTTATACATCCTACCTAAACTTTAATGCACTTGGTATTGATCGCCTACTTAACTTAGTTGATTTTGGGATGAATCCAAGTTACTTATTGACAGCAGAACCGACTTACAAGATGAAATATACTTCTTCGTCGAGATTCTATACAACTGAATTTGATCAATTCAAAGCTCAAATGATTGAAGAATATCATTTCGTTAATGATGCGCTTAAACATGTTATTGGTGAAAGTATTATTAATCGTGAAGTTGTGGCATTAGGCATCGTTAAAGTGACTTATTCTAATAATGTCGTTATTTATATTAATTATTCAAATTCAACTTATACGAATGGTAGTGTGTCAGTTAATGCACAAGATTATGAGGTGATACTATGAAGAAAGTCATCTTAGCAATCAAATCATTTTTCAAATCCATTGGTACTGGATGGAATCGATTTAAGGCTTTTATTAAGCATTTACTTTATCAATATATCTGGCGATATGTACTCATTGCATATCATTTCCTAGATGATTTATGGTATAAATATGTCACCCCAATATTAGGAAAAGTAGGAAACTTCTTAACACATAACTGGATCTATCATTATACCAGTAGTGAAATTCGTTTATTCTATTTTATTAAGTTTAAAAACACTAAACGTGGTAGAAACATGTTCTATGGTTTCCTCTTTGTTTCACCTTGGATTATAGGTTTCTTAGTCTTCACCTTATATCCGCTATTCCATTCACTTTATCTTAGTTTTACTGTGACCTATTTCCATACGTCTCAATGGCAAACATCTTTCACTGGTTTTAATAATTATATTAACATTTTACGCGATCAGACGTTACCTCTATTGTTCGTTTCATACTTTGGCAAAATGATGTTAGCTGTTCCACTAGTTATCGTATTTTCAATGATGATTGCGATGCTAATTAACCAACCAATTAAAGGTAAGGGTATATGGCGAACCATATTCTTCCTTCCGGTTATTATTGCAACTGGTCCAGTTATTAATGATTTAACAGCTCAAGGTGCAATTTCATTACCGTCACTTGAAGAAAATACAGTCATCTTGTATGTTGCACAAAATCTCGGTAGTTGGATTGCCGATCCATTGATGATTGTCTTAGAACAACTTTTATTAATCTTATGGTACGCAGGCATTCCAACTTTGATCTTCTTAGCATCCTTACAAAAAATTGACAAATCAATTTATGAAGCATCATCGATTGATGGTGCATCACCTTGGGATAATTTTTGGAAGATTACCTTACCTAGTATCAAACCATTTATTACAGTCAATGTGATTTATGTTGTTGTATCAATGAGTTCACTCGTTGAACCAGGTGGTATCTTAGAAATCGCAAAACGACATATGAGTGGTAGTACAACAGATGCATTTTGGCATGGTTACGGTTATGCCAGTGCAATCGCATGGATTTATTTCTTCTTGATGGTTATTATTATGGGTATATATGTTGGTTTGCTTTCCATTAGACGAAAGGAGAGCAGATGATGAAAAAGTTCAATTGGGTTAGCTTTAAAAAGAAATTTAAACGGATCTTATTCGGTATGAACTTCTATGATGGTCTACTCTACAAGATTACCGTTTATGGCTTACTAATCGTCTTTAGCTATGTTTATTTATATCCGATTTTATTCATGATTGTTAATTCATTTATGGGCGTTGAAGATCTAATTAATGATGGCGTTAAATGGATACCAACAAAGCCTCAATGGGATAACTTTACCAACTCTATGATTGTTTTAGACATTTGGAATGAAACACAAGGATTCCACTTAACATCAATCTTTGTTGCAACAGGATATGTTTTAAGAGTCTCTATTATTAGTACTGTTTCTAGTGCTTTAATCGGTTACGGTTTTGCACGATTTGATTTTCCTGGTAAGAAAATGATGTTTGTATTAATGCTTGCAACATTCATCTTACCAATTCAAGTTATGATGTCTTCTCTTTCAGGTACATATCTTAATCTTGGGTTAGTCAATTCTGAGTGGACAATGTTACTTCCAGCACTCTTTGGTCAAGGTTTGAATCAAGCAATCTTTATTCTGATTTTCTATCAATTCTTTAAAACAATTCCTCAAGTCTTATATGAATCAGCAGAAGTTGATGGTGCTGGACAAATGCGTATTTTTAGAAGCATTTCCCATCCACTTGCGATTCCATCGATTGTCATCGTATTCTTATTTAGTTTCGTATGGTACTGGAATGAAACCTTTATGACTCAACTCTTCGCTGGTGGCGTACAAACCTTACCTATTCGGTTATTAAACTTTAGAGAAACATATGAAGGTATGTATTCAAATACTCAATTAGCAACGCTTAATGAAGCCATCGTGATGGCAGGAAATCTATTAACCATTCTGCCACTACTCATCATTTACTTTATCGGTCAAAAACAATTCACTGAAAGTATTGATCGTACCGGTATTACAGGAGAATAATAAATGAAAAAAATATTTCTACTCATAACATTACTGGTATTTAGCCTATTAGTTGTTGCATGTACTCGTACAAAATATATGCTCGTCTTCAATTCCAATGGTGGTACTGAAGTCAAATCTATCATTGCTTATGCTGGGGATCCAATTACAAAACCAGATGATCCAACCAAAGAAGGATACACCTTTCAAGGATGGTATTTGGATGATGATACCTTCTTAAAGGGATTTGCTTTTACAAATATGCCAGAAGCATCTTACAACCTATATGCTAAATGGTTCTTAGGTTCAAACATCAAAGAACCTAAAGCACCAAATGTTGGTGCTGTAGTCACGCATTTAGACGGTGGTTGGGTATCGGTTTGGAATGATGAATTTGATGGTGATGCACTTGATGGTACGAAATGGAATCAAGAAGTTGGTGGTGGTGGATGGGGTAATCAAGAAGTCCAATACTATCGACCAGAAAACACCAGTGTTAGCGATGGATTGTTAACCATTACCGCTAAGAAAGAAACATTTGGTGGAAGAGAATACACATCATCTAGATTAACAACTAAGTATAAAGGTGACTGGACCTATGGTCGAATTCAAGTCAAAGCTAAGTTACCGTCTGGAAGAGGTACTTGGCCTGCAATTTGGATGATGCCAACCATGTCAGTTTATGGTGGATGGCCAAATAGTGGTGAAATTGATATTATGGAACACGTTGGTTATGATATGAACCGTGTTCATTCAACCATTCACACAACTAAATATAATCACAACAAAGGTAATTCGATTGGTTATAACACCGTATTAGAGGATGTTGCAAACACATTCCATGTTTATGAAATCATCTGGCAACCTGGACAAATCGAAGCATACGTTGATGGAGAACTCGTTGGTACAGGAATATTTAAATATACTGCTGGTTTTAATCGTGATGTTCCATATGATGATGCTTGGCCTTTTGACCAAAGTTTCTTCCTCATCATGAATGTTGCAGTTGGTGGTACATGGGGTGGATCACAAGGTGTAGACCCTGATATATTCCCAACATCACTTCAAGTTGATTACGTTCGTGTTTACCAAAAGGACTTTAATTATTATGATGGTTTCGTACCATCTAAAGTTGAAAATATTCAAGAAAGTGATTTACTTAGTGGTTCAATTTGGTGGAATGCCGCAACAGATGATTTAGGAGTTAAATATTATGAAATTTGGGTTAATGATGAACTTGAAAAAACCTCAAATCTAAACCAAACAATGATGACAAATCTAGGACTTACAACAGGCACTTATGAGGTCAAGATTAGAGC
>JAEYXZ010000128.1 GCA_023431045.1 Bacillota bacterium
ATTGATAAGACGATAGATTTACTTGCTAACATGAAACAAGCTAACCTACCTTTAAAAACTATATACGTAAATTTCTCATCAAGCCAGATTGAGGATGCAAGTATTCTAGAATACATCAAATTAAAACTAGAACATTATAATATCGAACCTCATTATTTAGGAATTGAACTGACTGAAAGTACGTTAATCAAGAATGATATGGCAGCCATTAAGCTCTTAGATAAACTAAGAACCTATGGCATTAAGATTGCACTTGATGACTTTGGTTCAGGTCAAGCAAGTTTAAACTACTTAATGAAATATCCACTAGAACTTGTTAAACTTGATCGTTCATTCTCTAGACGTTATCTAAATATTGATAAACTAGATATCTTTAATACCATTATTAATTTAGCAGGATTATTGAAATTTAATGTATTAGCTGAAGGAATTGAAGATGAAGAACAAATTACAATGCTTAAACAAACGCAGTGTCAGTATGTTCAAGGATATTATTACTTTAGACCAATGGAAATTGAAGCATTATTTAGGGTTCATGAGGATATGAAGAAAGATAATCAATTATAAGATCAAAATAAAATGCTAGTAGATGTAATAACGATACTAGCATTTTTTATTATTTATTAATTTTTCGTTCCGATTTGAGTAAGTCGATCTTTAAGTTAGGATCCGATGAAAATCCACCGATAGTATGATCTGATTTAATGACTCGATGACAAGGAATTAAGAGCATAATGGGATTTTTTCCGACAGCACCACCAACAGCACGATAAGCTTTTGGGCGATTAATACCTTTAGCAACATCCTGATAGCTAGATACAGTTCCATAAGGAATGGTTATTAAATAGTTCCAAACATCTTTTTGAAATTGAGTGCCTTCTACATCCATCAAGAAATCTTGTGGATTAGTCCCACTAAAGTACTCGTCAAGTAGTTTTTTATAAGGTTGCATAAAGTCATCATTATATGTCATTAACTGATCTTTCTCATGAATATCCTCTTTTAAGCATAAACGACTAAGTCCTTTTTCTGTAGCTGCAATAATGAATGTCCAGTGCTTGTATGGGTAGGTTGTATAGTAGGTCATAAGTACTCCTTAATATGGTTTATATTTTATCATGATTTATTTTGAATCGATAATTTTTACTTGCGAATCATTTGCAAAAAGATAGATTAATGCTATAATTAAAAATGCAAATGATTCGCAAGGAGTAGTTTAATGAAGAAAATTTTTACATCATTTAGTCTTTTAGTATTAGGATTAATATTAGTATCGTGTCAACAACCATCCTATGGAGAAATTATTACAACTGATTATGTATTATATGACTTTTCAAAAGCAATTGTTGAAGACCAGATGGAAGTTTCCTTACTATCACCCATTGGAGTGGATTATCATAAATATGAGCCAACCTCAAATGATCTAGTAGCTATTAAAGAATCCAAAGTGTTTTTCTTTTTGGGTTATGATCAAAATGTATGGTTGACGGATGATTCTGTCTTATTGACATATATAACCGATCAAACACAGTATTTAAATCTGTCAACAGTCGTCGAACATCATCACGATGAAGAGGATGAAGATGAAGAAGATCATATTCACGGGTCTCACTATTGGACTGATCCGATGAATGCAATTGAGATGATTGAACATATGTTAGAAGTCATCATTGAAGTTGATCCTGAAAATGAAGTAACTTATCGTGAGAATGCAAATGAGTATATCGATTTGATCATTGAAGCAGATGGAAGATTTATGGCTGAGCTTGCTAATTATGATGATAAAACATTCTATTATATCGGACATCACGCACTCCAAGCTTTCGAAACACATTATGAAATAGACATTATTCCAATGGAAGATTCAATAGCTCCAGGTGCAGATCCGACAAGCCAACAAGTTATAGATTTTATCGATTTACTACAATCACAAGATATTGATTATTTATTTCATCAAGAAGTCGTATCAACATATACTGCAGAAGTCGTAGCAAACCATGCAGGTGTTACTCATCTCTTAGAGTTACACGGTTATCATCAAGTCTCAAAATCCGATTATGATGCCGGAATCACCTATGTTGATTTACTTAATCGAAATATCGATCATTTATTGGAGGCACTATCAAATGAGTAAACCGTTAATCTCATATCAAAATGTATCCATCTTCTATGGCACCACTGAAGTGATTAAGAATGTTTCTTTTGATATTTTTAAAAATGATTTTTTAAATATTATTGGACCTAATGGTGCAGGAAAGACTACCTTAATCAAGAGTTTAATTAAGTTGATAAAACCTCAACAAGGAATAATCACCATAAATACCGATAAGATTGGTTATGTTCCACAAAAAATTAGTGCGAAACAAAACTTCCCCCTCACTGTCTTAGAACTTATTTATACCGGATATAAAAATCCTAAGTTAAGAATTGATGATGAGAGTAAAAAAGTGATTGAATCCTGGTTAGTTAAGATGGAACTAAAACCTGAGATTCTAAATGAAAAGGTAAGTCACTTATCAGGCGGTCAACTTCAAAGAGTATACTTAATTAGAAGTTTGATGAATGATCCAGAAGTTTTAATCCTAGATGAACCCGCATCAGCACTTGATCACTCATTTAGAGAGAAGTTCTATGTGTTATTAAATGAAATTAAGATTGAAAAACAAATGACAATTATTCATATCACACATGATTTAACGGATGTTGTGATGGATCATTCGAAAGTTTTATGTATGGATCAGGTTGTTAAATTCTTAGGTAGTTATGATGAGTTTAAATCATTTGAACATGAGGGGCATCATCATGGATAATTTATTTCAGTTATTGGATGTTTTAAAATATGGCATCATGATTGTGACATTACTTGGGCTTTCTGCAGCACTCTTAAGTCCGTTCATCGTCTTAAATGAACAAAGCTTAATCGCCGATGGATTAAGCCATGTCTCATTTACAGCACTTGCGATTGGGTTCTTCTTTATTGATGAACCATTTTATATTGCAATACCAATCGTTATTCTGGCATCCATCTTTATCAAATGGATCTCAAGAGTGTCTAAGATTGGTGGGGATGCAGCGCTTGGTATGGTCTCAAGTGTGGGATTTTCGATTGGGCTAATCATAATTAAATTCTCCACAACTCAAATCAATTTAGAAAGCTTGATTACGGGTAATTTATGGTTAAGAAAGATTGATGATGTTTATTTATCACTTGCTATTCTAATCATGACACTTGTTTTGATTATTGTTAAGTATCGTGATTTATTATCCTTAACTTATGACGAAGAATATGCTAAATTTAAAGGTGTTAAAGTTGGTGTATTAAGTTATGTTCTTGCTGCATTAACTGGAATATTCGTTGTTGTTGGGGTTCGAAGTATTGGTGTTCTATTAATTTCATCCTTGCTGATATTCCCGGTCGTTACAGCAAATCTTTTCGCAAAAAGTTTTAAAGATTTATTCCTAATTGGTATACCTACAACACTTGGTGTCGTGCTCGTTGGAATCTTTGGTGCACACTTAATAAACATTCCTGCAGGGAGTATGATTGTCTTAACATATATGCTTGTTTACTTTATCCTATTAGTTATTAAAAAAGTTTTAAAGAAGGAGTAAAATATGACCAAACTAACAAAAAAGAGACAACAAATCTATAACATCCTAAAAAGAGAAAGTAAACCACTTTCTGCCGAAGAGATTTACGCTAAACTAAAAAATGATGATATGAACTTAAGTACCATTTACCGTGCACTTGAAAAGTTTTATGATGACGGACTTGCATCAAGAAATCATATTGAACATACAGCTTATTACTTTTTAAATGCAGACGAACATCATCATTTTATGATTTGTAGTCGTTGTGGAAAGAAATTTGAATTTGACTGTCATTTAGAAGAACTAATTCAAGAGATTGATCGAAACTATCATTTTAAGGTCGTTCATCACGACTTAAATCTTTACGGCATATGCCAAATGTGTCAGTAATCCGATAGTAAAGAACGAAATCGAAAATGTAACGAAAAGATGAAAATGACTCAATGATTTTCAGGAGATATATAACTTTACTTTTATTCATGTTTTGATATAATGATGTTGTATTCGATTGTAACGTATAATCAACCAGATGCTCGGTGGTTAAGTTTCTACCTTTGATCCGTAATTCAAAGACTACGTACATTCATAACTTTTTTTTGAGTGTATTTGAAACTGTACCACGACAACTGTCGTGGTTTTTCTTTACAAAGATTACAAAAAAAAATACTCATAGGAGAGAAGAATGAAGAAAATCATTACATTAGTATGTGTTGCAATCGTTGCATTAGTGCTTGCTGCATGTACTCCAAGTGGCGATGTTGAAATTACAATCGCGTTTGTTCCTTCACAAAACGCTTCCCAAATTCTAACTAAGACTAAAGCGTTAGAAGCATTATTGGAAGATGAAATTGAAGGTTATAACTTCAAGATTACAGTCGGCACCACTTATGATGCTGTCGTTGAAGGTATGTTATCTGGTCAGATTCAAGTTGGATTCTTAACTGCACAACAATATGCTGCAGTTACGACTGAAAATCCTGGTAAAGTTGAAGTCATGTTAACTTCAATTCGCAGTGGTTATAATTTCCAATTTGATGATGAAGGCAATGAAATCACCGATGAAGCTACTTTAATTGCAGCGATAAATTCACCATCCTATGATGGTAGTGTGGATGCAACTAAACCAGTTTCATCATACTATTCAATGCTACTTGTTAAAGATGATTCCGATATTGAAGAAGTTGCTGACTTAGCTGGTAAGCTCGTTGGTACACAAGCAACCACTTCTGGGTCCGGTTTCGTTTATCCAGCGGTTTTACTTCATGAACATAATCTATCATTTGTTTCTGGAACACCAAATGCTGCTAACGGTGAAGTACAATACCAAACTCTAGCAAGCCACCCAGCATCGATTGATGCCTTAATGAATGATGATGTTGATGCAGTCTTTACCTTCCTTGATGTTAGAACACAAAAGCTAAATGACTATCCTAATATCTTTACAGATACTAGAGTTGTTGCTTTAACTCCTGGTATCTATAACGATACAATTTCAGTTGTTAAAGATATGGACCCAGCATTAAAGACTAAACTTCAAAATGCATTTATAGAAATCGCTAAAACCGATGTTGGTAAAGAAGCAATCTCAGTTTATTCACATACCGGTTACATGATTGCAACCGATAGTCAATATGACGGTGAAAGAGCTGTTTACTTATTCAAGAAGAATCAAGTTAGCTAATTAATCATAAAGATTAAACACAAGAACTCAAACCCAAATCACCAAATGTTTGATTTGGGTTTGTTTTCTAATCACCGATATCATTGACCAATTAATTTATATGAGTTATGATGAGGGCAAGATCCAATAAGGAGTTATATTAATGAACAAGCGACTACTCACGGTTTCGTATGTCTTAACTTTGATTTTTGGAACGGTATGGTTTTTGACCATTGTTGGAATCCCAATTGCAGCTTTTATTTTTATTGCTGGTGGAAAGATTCGTTTAGTTAGGGATGGATACTTGGATCAAAAGCATTTATTTGGATGGAGTATTTATTTAATGATTGTTGGTTTTGTTGTAACAGGACTACTACCTTTAATTGTGTCAAAGAGTCAAACACTTATTCCAGTCCTCACGATGGAAGATCGCTTTAGAGAGACATTAGAGAACAAACAACCATTGATGACGTTTGAACACGTTGATAAAATTTATCCAAATGGATTTCAAGCTTTAAAGGATATTAATCTAAATATTTATGCAGGAGAGTTTGTTGCTATTATTGGATTATCAGGAGCAGGTAAATCAACGCTACTTAGAACCGTTAATAAGATGCATCCAATCTCTAGTGGTAACTTGCTTGTTGGTAATATTGATGTGAGTCGTCTTGAAGGTTATGAGCTTAGAATCTTTAGAAGAAACATTGGTATGATCTTTCAATCCTTTAACCTTGTAAAGAGAATGAGTGTCTATAAAAATGTTTTAGCAGGACGTGTTGCATTTCATAGTTCATGGGCAACCTTTTTTGGGTTCTTCCCAAGAAAGGATAAACTGATTGCTTTAGAGGCACTGGATAAAATGGGTATCCTAGAAAAAGCATGGGTCAGAGCAGATCAATTATCAGGTGGACAACAACAAAGAGTCGCGCTTGCAAGAGCACTTGCTCAAGATCCTAAACTAATCCTTGCAGATGAACCTGTTGCATCGCTTGACCCTGTAACAACCATTTCTGTCATGGAAGACTTTAAACGAATTAATAAGGAATTAGGAATTACCATTTTAACCAATATGCACCATGTTGATTTAGCCCTTAAATATGCAACAAGAGTGATTGGAATTAAATCAGGGGAAATCGTCTTTGATGGTCCTGTCAGTAAAGTTGATGCCGTTGTACTAGAAAGTATTTATGGTCGACCATTAACCGATGATGATGTCCTAGAGGAAAAGATTGTCTAATGGCATACACATTTAAATTATCAAATGGTCGAACAACAACAAGACCGACCAACTTAACATGGATTCCATTTTTAGTCATCATTGCCTTATTCGTTGGTGCAATGTTTTTCATTCCGATTCGCTGGAATTCGATTAAGATTGGAGAATTCTTTGTCTTAATTGAACAAATGTTTACCCCACAAAGTGGTCGCACTTGGGGTGAATATTTTAGTGCGGCTCCACAATTTTTTGAACCCATGTTAGATACGATAAAGATGGCTTTTGGAGGAACAATCATTGGGTCACTCTTAGCGGTTCCTTTTGCCGTATTATCATCAAAGAATATTGTTAAGAAAGCATGGATTTATCAATCTGTTCGATTCGTCATGTCAATCATTAGAACCATTCCAACCCTTGTTCTAGCAGTGATTGCAACCATGATGGTTGGTACTGGTGTTTTATCTGGGATTATCGCGATTACACTCTTTACCTTTGGTATTATGATGAAGATGCTATTTGAATCGATTGAAACAGTTGATATGGGACCATATGAAGCACTAGAATCAACTGGTGGAAATATGTTTAAGAGCTTATGGTTTGCAGTAAAACCACAAGTCACACCGATTTATCTATCCTATGTCATCTACATCTTTGAAATCAATATTCGTGCCAGTGCCATTCTAGGTTATGTTGGTGCTGGTGGGATTGGGATGGAACTTAATGAATATATGTCATCCTATAATCAGTACCAAAGAGATCGTGCTGGTTTAATCATCTTAATGTTACTTGTTGTAGTCCTTGCGATTCAATTTATTTCAACTTATCTACGGAGAAAACTCCAATGATGCTAACAAGAAAAGATCGAATCGATCAAGCCATCAAAACTCAACCAAAAGTTTGGATTGTTAATCTTATTGTTACTGCAGTAATTCTACTTGCCGTCTTTTATTCGCTTGCTGACTCCAAGATTAACTGGGTTCGAATTGGGAATTTAGGTGAATCCTTTAGTCGAATGATTTCAGGGTTCTTAAAACCGGATACTGACTTTTTAGTGGGAACCGGTATTTATGATTTTGATGAAGGTGTTATTTACTTAAGTATTGAAACACTAGCGATTGCTTATGTTGGAACCTTGATAGGTGGAATTCTTGCAATCCCTGTTGGTGTCTTAGCTGCGAAAAACATTACCGGTAAGTTCTCGAAGATTGCAGAAACAATCTTAATCATCATTCGGACTTTCCCTGAGATCCTACTTGCTTTAATGCTTGTTAAATCGGTTGGTCTTGGACCACTAGCTGGGGTTTTAACAATTGGTGTTCACTCGGTTGGTATGATGGGTAAACTCGTCTCTGAATCAATTGAAAACATGGATAAAGGACCGATTGAAGCACTTGATGCATGTGGTGCAGGCGTTTGGGCTAAATTACGATATGCAGTGCTCCCTCAGGTTGTTGCTGATTTTATTTCAATTGGACTTTATCGTTTTGATATTAACGTTAGAAGTGCATCCGTTTTAGGTTTAGTTTCTGCTGGTGGTATTGGTGCAATGTTAATCTTCACCTCAAGTGAACAAAACTGGGCTGGACTATCTAGTATTATGATTGCTGTTGTTATTATGGTTTTAGGGGTTGAAATCATCTCCTCTAAATTAAGAAATAAACTCATCTAAGTTCATTAAACATCTAAACCATAAATCTCATCTTTAAAACGGATGAGATTTATGACTCTAAAAAGACTAAAATTAGATATAATAAAGGTAATGAAGGGATGTCGATACCATGTTACTTGAACCAATCAAGATTAAGGAAACCACATTTAAAAATCGAGTGGTTATGCCACCAATGTGTATGTATTCTGTCTTTAAACAAGATGGTTTTTTAACAGACTTTCATTTTGCTCATTATATAAACCGTGCACTTGGTGGGGTTGGATACATCATTATTGAATCTACTGCGATTGTTCCAGAGGGCAGAATTAGTTTAGAAGACTTAGGCATTTGGAGCGATGAGCATGTTAATGGCTTTAAACGCCTCGTTGATGATCTTCATCAATATGGAGCTAAAGTTGCACTACAAATCAATCATGCGGGTCGTAAGAGTCGCGTGATGCCTAATGTATCAGCTTCCGCGATTCCATTTAGTGATCAATTTTTAACCCCTAAAGCATTATCAGTTTCAGAAATTAAAGATATTGTTAAAATGTTTGGTGAAGCAGCAAGAAGAGCGAATGACGCAGGTTTTGATGGGCTAGAGATTCATGGTGCACATGGTTATTTAATTAACCAATTCATGTCTCCACTTGTTAATGAAAGAGAAGATGAGTATCAGGATGGTGCAGTCTTCTTAAAAGAAATCATTGAAGAAGTAAAAAAATACTGGCCAAAAGATAAGATTTTACAGCTAAGAATTACTGCCTATGAATATTCAGATGAAGGATTAACCCCGTATGATTGGGCAGGAGTACTCAATCAATTCAAGGATGATATTGATTTAGTCCACGTTTCAAGTGGTGGAACCATTCCAGTTCAAGTCAATGACTATCCAGGATATCAAGTATCCTATAGTGCAATCATCAAAGAAGAAACAGGATTAAAAACCATTGCTGGTGGATTAATTGATCAAATTGATTTTGCAGAAGAAACATTAAAGAATGGTGAAGCAGATTTAATCTTCTTTGGTCGAAAACTACTACGTGATCCATACTTCTTATTAAATGAAACAAAAATCGAATGGCCGAAACAATACTTAAGAGCTAAACTAAAGAAAGATTAATAGAGGATAAATATCGATATGATTATCGGTTGTGTAAAAGAAATCAAACCCAATGAATTCCGCGTCGGTTTAACACCGTATGCAGTGAAGTCTTACGTTTCAAATGGTCACATCGTTTATATGGAAAAAGATGCAGGAGTTGGTGCAGGATTCACGAATGAGGCATATATTGAAGCTGGTGCTAGAATCTTAAATCGCTCAGAAGACATTTGGAAAGGTTCTCAAATGATTGTTAAGGTTAAAGAACCACTAGTCTCTGAGTATCAATATTTTAGAAAAGGGTTAATCATCTATACCTATCTTCACCTTGCTGCAGATGAGGCTTTAACCAAAGCTTTAATCGAAAAAGAAGTAAACGCGATAGCTTATGAAACAATCAAAGATGATAGTGGACTTCCTTGTTTAAGACCAATGAGTGAAGTCGCAGGTAAACTTTCTGTTTTAGAAGGAGCAAGAGTCTTATTTAAACATAATGGAGGAGAGGGCTTACTAGTGACTGGTGTCACTGGTGTCCCACCTGCAAATGTCGTGATCATTGGTGCGGGTGTTGTTGGTAGAAATGCACTGAGTGTTGCTTATGGATTAAACGCCAATGTGACCATGATCGATATTAATTTAAATACGTTAATTTCTTTAACCTATGATTATCCAAAGATTAAAACTTTGGTATCTACTGAAGAAAATATTAAAACAGCTCTTAAAGATGCTGATATTGTTGTTAGTGGTGTTTTATTACCGGGTGCTAAAGCTCCAAAACTCATTAAAAGAAGTTATTACCCACTGATGAAAAAAGGTGCGGTAATCGTTGATGTAGCAATCGATCAAGGTGGTTCAACCGAAGTCTCAAAACCAACCACACATACCAATCCAACCTTTGAAGTGGATGGCATCATTCACTATTGTGTTGCAAATATGCCTGGTGCAGTACCTAAAACATCAACGATAGCACTCAATCATGCAACGTTAAAATATGGACTCTTAATTGCTAATTTAGGCTTAGAAAAATCTTTAAGAGAACATGACGATCTTAAACAAGGATTAAACACTTATTTAGGTCATTGTACCTATAAAGGTGTTGCTGATGCATTTAATCTAACATGCAGTGAATTTGAATAATATCCATGTAAAAAAAGTACTCCAAACATAGATTTGAAGTACTTTTTTAATGATTGTTATTAAGGGTATAAGCATTTTATTCTTAAGGAGTCAAATAACTCCAAATATTTCTTAGGGGGTTCTTGATCGGTAATAATGACATGAATGTTTTGTATTTCACATGTTTTTGCTGTATAAGTGTGATCAAATTTAGTGTGATCAATCAATAAAACATGAAACTCTGAATTTGTTAACATTTTTTGTTTTGCTAAAGATTGTTCGATATTGATTTCGGTTAAACCACCGGATATGGAGAGTCCGGAGCATGAAAAAATAAAGGTATTGCAATAATAGTTATCAATTTGATTAATCGTGCCGGAACCAAGTGTTGAATTGGTTCTGGTACTCACCTGACCGCCAATCAGGAGCACATTGTTGTTGATGGAGGATAACAAGAGGGCGTTATTAATACCATTGGTAATAGCAGTAATGTTTTTATACAATGAAAGCAGCGGAATCATTTGACCAACAGTTGTGCTGGAATCAAAAAAATAAGATGAACCGTTTTTAATAAAACCAAGAGCGATATTGGCAATAGATCTTTTTTCTTTAACCAACAACTGCTCACGAAGTACAATCGATTGTTCGCTTGATGAAGATTCAATCGCCATGGCACCACCTCTTGTGCGAGTGAGTAAGCCGTTTTTCTCTAAATCCGCTAAATCACGTCTAATGGTTGCTTCACTAATATACAATTTTGTTCTTAAGTCTTTGGAACTTAAAAACTTTTTTTGATTGACTAAATCGATGATTTTTTGATGACGTTCTCCGATGAGCATTGCAGTCTCCCTATGAGCGAAAAAGAATGAATATGAGCGTATTATACAATTAAAAGGATTAAAAATCAATAATCCCGTCATTTATTGACAAGTGCGTTCATTAGATGCTATATTGAAGGCACAGCATGATTTCGATTTAAAGAGCAAAAATGGAGATATAAAAATGAACTTTCTAGGCGTTGATGTCGGATCAACAAATATCAAGTGTCAAGTGATGGATGAAAAGGGTGTTGTACTTTTTGAGCACAGCAATCATTTTGATATGCTTCAAATCGGATTATATGAATATGTGGATATTGTCAATATTTATGATGCATTTGAAACAATGGTGATGGAAGCAACAAGAAAATTCCAAATTGATTCGATTTGCATATCATCATTTGGTGAATCTTTTGTGCTTTTAGATCATAATGATCAGATTTTGGTGCATCCCATGATCTATACAGATTCGCGAGGGCATGAGGAGTTAAATGAGATTATCACCGATTATTCAAAAGCTGAAATCTTTAGCATCACGGGATCAATGCCACAAGGTTTTTTCTCGCTGTATCGGTTGCTATGGATTAGAAAGCATATGAGTAATGAATACAAAAGAGCTAGAAAATTCATGCAGATTGCCGATTATTTCAACTACCGCTTAACCGACCGTCATGTGACTGACTATTCTTTGGCGGCTCGAAGCGGTTTGTTCGATGTTAATATCAAACAGTTTTCAAAATCAATGACAGATCGTTTATCAATCAGTTTTTCGCTTTTTCCAAAACCGCTGAAGACGGGTGAAATCATCGGAAAGGTTTCCTCATCTTTTGCGAAAAGATGTGGCATAAAACCATCCTGTCAAGTCGTTATTGGCGGACATGATCAAGTCATGACTGCGATTGGTGCTGGAGTGACGGAAAGTCATATGGGGATTGACGGCATGGGTACTGTGGAATGCATTACTGCAATTTATGATCAAAAAAGTGAAAACTTGGAAATGGGCGGTTTTGGATACACACAGGTGCCGTTTTTTGATAAGTTTTGCACCTATCTACTTAATTTCACTGGGGGATCAGTCATTGAGTGGGCACAAAAAAACATTTTTCAAAACCAACTGAGCAAACAACAGATGGAAGAGAAAACCATTCTTGAAACATCATCGGGTCCTTCTGATGTTCTGACCCTACCATACTTTATGGGAGCGGCAACACCAAGACAAGATCATGATATCAGAGGCAGTTTGATTCATATCAGTTTGAATACGAAATCCACCGATTTATACAAATCATTGTTAGAAGGACTGACATATGAGATGAGATATAATCTTGAAACCGTTGATCGATTCAGTATTCATCTTGATAAGATTATTGTTTCAGGAGGCGGCTCCGCATCTTGGTTGTGGCTACATATTAAAGCGAATGTTTTCAATCAAGCTATTTATCCGCTTAAGAGTAAAGAAGGTGGTATCACCGGTGCAGTAATGCTTCAGGCTGTGGCACTAAAAAAGGTGAAGGATTTAAACGAAGCAGCGTTGCAGTTTGTACGGTATAAAGAACCGATTAAACCACAACCAGAACTTGTTTTAGCGTATGAAAAGAAGTATCAAAAATACCGAGAACTCTACGATGCAGTTAAAAAATTCAGTCAGTGAAAAATGGAGAAATCATATGAATCATCATCAATATTTGGTTGATTTAAATATTCTATGCGGTGCTGAAAGATTAATTCTTGCTGAAGGCAAAGGCAAAGGTATGTCCTTAATTAGAATGTTTAATGGTGTATTTAACTTAATGGTTTCGGTTGATCGATGTCTGGATATTTATCGTGCTGATTATCGCGGAAAGAATATCGCATTTATAAGTAAAAACGGTATGGTGAATGCGAATTTATCATCGCTTGAACTCCGGTTTGTCCATACGTTTGGTGGGGGATTGCTTTACACTTGTGGACTGGATAACATTGGTGCTCCACGGGACGGGTTTACTCAGCATGGCAGCATTTCCTATATTCCAGCTGAAAATGTTCACATTATTTATGGTACCGAATATGAAAAGCACTACGTTGAAGTGAGCGGTGATATGAAACATACGGCGTTGTTTGGCAGTCATTTGATTCTTAGAAGATCAATTCGACTTTATGATAATGAACCGAAAATTCATATCAAAGACGATATCATCAACCAAAATGATCGAATTGATCAATACATGTTGCTATATCATTTCAATTTGGGTTATCCGTTCATCAATGAGCATACGACACTTCAAATCAGTGATGTCTTGGAAACGCTGATTCATCAATATGAATCCAATCGAAAATACACCGATTTCAGACGATTAGAAAAACCGAATACTCATCAAAATGAAGAAGTATTTATCCACAAGATGGCGATGAAGAAAGCACAAATTCTGGTTGATAATACAAAAGAAATGGCATCACTCACATATGAAACAACCAGATTGTCTCATCTGGTGCAATGGAAAAGCATGATCAAAGGTGATTATGCACTAGGCATTGAACCGGCAACCACTGATTTAGGCAATCGACAATACACAGAGATTGAACCGTTTGATCATCATGAATTCAAACTTGAATTTGGAATTATCGAGCATCATCACAAAAAAGGAGAAGAAAATGAGTAAATTGTATTTTATTGTGGGAACACAAAGTTTATATGGTAACGATGTCTTACAACAGGTTTATAATAATGGATTGGAAATGGCAAAATTCCTCAATCAATCTTTGTCTCAACAAGTTGAGGTTGAATATCAAGGGTTTGTCAGAAGCAATGAAGAGATTGAAAATGTCTGTCAAAGAGCAACAGCAGATCAAACGTGCAGTGGTGTGATTGTTTGGATGCATACTTTCTCACCGGCAAAAATGTGGATTAAAGGGTTACAAAAACTACATAAACCATTATGTCATCTACATACTCAGTTTAATCAACGATTGCCGTATGAATCGATTGACATGGACTTCATGAATCTAAATCAAGCCGCCCATGGTGACCGCGAATTCGGATTTATCTTAAGCCGATTAAGAATACCGCATGACACGGTTATTGGTTATTATCAAAGTGCTAAAGTGATTGAAAAACTGATGAGATTTGCTCGTGTAAGTAAAGCCATTAACTACTCTAAGAATTTAAGAGTCGCAATGTTTGGCAATAATATGCGAGAAGTGGCGGTGACAGATGGCGATCGAGTTGAAAGTCAAATCAAATTTGGTTGGGAAGTCAATTATCATGCCACAGGTGATTTAGTTGAAATCGTGAATCAGGTTACTGAAGTGGAACTTGAAGCAAGATTTGAGGAAATACTGGGGTTATATACACTAAAGACGCGCGATATTGCTGCAGTTAAAGAACAAATCAAATATGAAATCGCAATTGAGAAGTTCATGAAAGAAGGAAATTTCCATGCATTAACAGATACTTTTCAGGATTTACATGGTTTAAAACAACTGCCGGGTATGGCGGCACAACGAATCATTGATAAAGGTTATGGATTTGCTCCAGAGGGCGATTATAAAACCAGTGCACTTTCAGCAGTCTTATCTAAAATGGCGGAAAATCTTGATGGTGCAACAGGCTTTTTAGAAGATTATACATATGATTTGGCTGAAGGTAATGAAACCGTACTTGCTGCTCATATGCTTGAAATCCCACCGGCATTTGCATCAACAAAACCGACCATTGAGGTTCATGGATTAGGTATTGGTGGCAAAAATCCACCGGCAAGATTGGTCTTTGATGGTATTACTGGACCTGGCGTTTCAGTTTGTATGATTGATTTGGGAGATCATTTTAGAATTATATGTGCAGAGATTGAACTCATCAAACAAATCAAACCAATGCCTCATTTACCAGTTGCACGAGTGATGTGGAAAGTTAAACCTGATTTTGAAACAGGTGTCAATCGTTGGCTAAATGCAGGTGGCGGACATCATGTGGTCGTTTCTACCGCATTGACAAGTGCCGATATTGAATTATTCGCAAAACTCACAAATACTGAAATCATCAGTATTAAATAAACATTGGAGATGAATACATGACAGTCAATTTAAAGCAGATTTTACAGTATGCAGAAGAAAACAAATGTGCAATTGCGGCTGTGGATTGTCCAACCTTTGAAATGGCTATTGCAGCCATTGAAACAGCGGAAGAACTGAATACGCCAATCATTTTAGCGCATGCACAGATTCACGACGATATGGGATACATGAAGTTAAGTCATATTGCTGCGATTTTCAAGATTTTAGCCAATGAAGCAACCGTGCCGGTTTGTATCCATTTGGATCATGGAGTCAGTCAGGCATACATTGAAAAAGCCATTGATTTAGGATTTACATCAGTGATGTATGATGCGTCATTAAAAGATTATGAAACCAATGTAAAAGAAACCAAAGCCATTGTTGCCCTAGCACATGCAAAGAATGTTTCGGTAGAAGCCGAACTCGGCAGTATGCCCAGTAACGGCGGTGAATCGGGCGAAGTGTTTGAACCCGAAGATTATTACACAAAACCTGATGAAGCCATTCGCTTCATCAATGAAACCGGGATTGATGCATTAGCTATCTCTTATGGTTCCGTTCATGGACTTTATAAAAGTGAACCGAAACTAGATTTTGATATAATTAGACGCATACGTGAAAAATCTTTATTACCTTTGGTTTTGCATGGTGGTTCAGGATTATCCAATTTGGATTACATTCATTCCATTCAAGCCGGCATTCGCAAAATCAATTACTTTACCTATATGGCTTATCAAGGTGGCGAAGCAGTTAAGCAGGCTTTAAAGGAGAGTAGCAAGAATTATCAGTTTCAGGATCTTGCGATCATTGCAGCAAAATCAATGAAAGAAAATTTAAAACGAGTCATTCAATTATTCAAAGAAGTCAGATAAGGAGATAAAGATGAGATATTTGTCAATTGATTTAGGAGCATCCAGTGGCAGAGTGATGGTTATTTCTAAGGAAGATCGAATTACCATTGAAGAAATCAAACGCTTTGAGACAACAACAGAATATGTCGATGAAAACCACACCATCATCAAAATTGATCAGATATTTCAGAGTATCGTTTCAGGACTCTATTTAGCTTTTAATAAATACCCTGATATTGTATCCATTGGCATTGATACCTGGGGGGTGGATTATGGCTATGTGACAAGCAACAATACGATCATACCGCCATTCTTTTACCGGAGTTTAAGAACCAAAAAACATCTGGAAGCATTCAAAGATATTTATACACATCATGAACTTTATCAGCAAACCGGCATTCAAAGTCAGTATTTTAATACGATTTACCAAATGTTTGATGACAAAAGAAGTCAAAGAATAAACAAAGAAACATCCAATTACGTCTTGTTGCTACCAGACTTGATTGCATATTTGTTAACCGACAAAGCGAGAATGGAATTAACCAATTTATCAACAACAAGTCTTTATCACCCAATCAAAAAGCAATTGATTGAAAAAATCGATGAGGTGACACTGGGACGTGAACTGTTTGCCGAGATGATTTATCCGACGCAATCATACGGTACATTAAAACCATTGTTTCATTTGCCTGAGGTACCGGTGATTGCGGTTTGTACCCATGATACTGCCAGTGCCATCGTCTCTTTGCCATTAACGTCAAAAGATCTCTATATCAGTTCTGGTTCGTGGAGTTTGTTGGGTGTTTTACTTGATCAGCCGAATTTAAGCGATCAAGCAGAAACATACAATTTTACCAATGAAATTGGTTTTGACCAAAAAGTGAGATTTTTAAAAAACATCAATGGGCTTTACATCGTTAATGAAGTGATTAAGCAGTTTAAATCACAATCGATTCAACTCACCTATGATGATATTTATGAACATATTGATCGCTTTGAGGAGTTTCACAGTTTAATTGATGTCAATCATCCCATCTTTGAACATCCCAAGGACATGATCCACAGCATTCAGCATTTTTGTCAGATGACACAGCAAACCGTTCCTTACGAGATTGGTGAAATATTTAAAACACTTTTTGAAAGTTTAGCGCATCGATATGCACTGGAAATAGAGCATTTAACTGAGACAACCAATCAAAACTATCGCAGCATCTATGTTATCGGTGGTGGTGGTCAAATCGATTTCATCAACCAACTCATGGCCAATTTGACTGGTTTAGAAGTTAAAACCGGACCTAAAGAATCAACCATTCTCGGTAATGGTATCGTACAAATGTTGGCCTCAGGGGATATCCAGTCGATTGAGGAAGGCCAATTACTGATTCAGGCATCTTTTCAAACAAAAACCTTTATGCCACAACCACTGCAATCTAAATCACCGCAAAACACATACAAAAAAATCATAGAAAGAGGCAATAAAAATGTCCATCAGTGAACAATATCAACAGATTAAATTAAAATATCAACAATTAGGCATTGATGTGGATTCTGCACTTGAAAGCTTAGATAAACTGAGAGTGTCGATTCAATGCTGGCAGGGTGATGATGTGAGTGGCGTTATCCAAAATGAAGCCTTATCAGGTGGTATACAGG
>JAEYXZ010000041.1 GCA_023431045.1 Bacillota bacterium
TCATTCAGTATGGCCACAATGGGATAAATCTGCAGCAACTGAAGTAGATAATAATTCTCCAATGAGACCATTTATGGATGCTAACGGTTGGTGGAGCTTCAACTTCTTCAAAAATGGTGCTTTATTAACACTTGATGGAGACCCTTGGATGTTAGGTGATGCTGCAAATACAACACCTGGACACTGGGGAGCTGTACAATCTAATGACTGGGATATCTATCCAAGACCAAGTACTGACTATGTAGACAATACAGTTGGTGTTGTACTTGACCCTCTAGCTGTTAGAAACTATGCTTTAGATGATTCAAACAAAGAATTATCTGATGAAGAATATGCTAAATTACAAATAGCTTATACATTTGCATCCTTCTGGATTGGTGATGACAGAGCATGGCAAGCACGCGCTGATCAACAATTTAAAGATGGCGAAACAATGAAAGTGGCTATTAATGACTCTGTTCCAACAGTTACTGGTGATGCATTCAACCGTCAAATGGAAATTTGGTTCAGTGCACCAAATCACTCAATTTTAGCAGATAAAGATAGATTCCCTGGATTCCACTTCATGATGGAAAAATTTGCAAACGGTAACGTTAAAGACGTTTCTGACAAAGCATATCCATGGTTCTATGATAAAGATGGTGTTCGTACACAAATTCTTGATGAGTGGAATAACTTCAACTTACCATCCGTTTTAACTGGTAATCCTGAAGCAACTTCACCAAGAAGAACAGATGCTGGATTCACAGACGCAGTATTAGCTAAGTTACCTGAATGGAATACTCTAGCTAACCAAAGATTTAGTGCTGAAGTTGCTTTATTACAACAAGGCTTAAAGACTCACTACGGAAAAACTGACGCTGATTTTTAATAAATATAAGATACAGAAATAATTAATCTTTGTTATGTAGGCACTGGACTTATGTTTGGTGCCTTCATAATGATATAGGAGGTAATTTTAAACATGATGGGTAGAATTAAGCGTAGTTTTGTGTGGATATTCGCAACTTTAATAGTTGTACTATTAATTGTGTGGTTTTCTGGAGGGACATCTATTTATGTGCCTACTGGCGAATTAACTCAAACACAAATCAATCAATCTACTGTAATGTTAGATAATGATTTAATGAATCCTAGATACACTTACGTCGATTATTTAAGCGATCATCAACAAAATGTTGATTATGGCTTAAGTAGTGTACAGGCCTCATTAACCAATCTTAACGCTACTTTAGATGATGAAATTGGTCAAAATGTATTAATAATGAATAAAGACGAAGTTGCTATATACGATTTTGTCGTTTCAGAGGAAGGCTATTATCATATTGAAGTTGATTATAAAGTTGCAGCTGCTACACTAAATCAAATAACAGTTGCAGTTAAAGTTAACGGACAAGTATATTATGATGAAATGTCTACGATTGAAATTCCAATTATTTGGCAAGATGAATCTAAAACGTATTTAACAGATCGTTATGGTGATGAAGTTTTACCAAATCAAGTTATTGATGGTTCATGGCAATCCGTATCTTTATATAACAATACATATGTAAGTGTTGATCCGCTGCTTTTTTGGTTTAATGAAGGTAGCAATCTTGTAACTATTGAAAATACAACATCTTCAGTATTTACAATTTCGGATGCAAAATTAACCGCTCCTAAACAATATTTAACATATCAAGAGTATCAAACTCAAAATCCTGGAACTAAACATGATTCTATTGTTGACATTCAAGCAACAAACTATAAACAAAAGAATTCAAGTTATGTACAAGCTTTTGCTGAAAACAATCCAAGTCTTAAGCCGTTTGATTCAGTTTACAAAAAACTAAATATTATTGCCGGTAATACTTGGCAACTTTCTGGTCAATCTTTATCATATGACGTAGAGGTTGAACAAGCGGGGCTTTACAAGATTGCATTTAGATATTCCAATAATAAATTTGATTTCCCAGTCTTTAGATCTATTTATATCAATGGTGAGATTCCTTTTGAGGAAGTTAGATCATATGCTTTTGCTAATACTGCAACTAGCCAATGGAATGTAGAAACCTTAGGAAATGATGAAGGTGAATTTTACTTTTATCTGAATCAAGGGGTTAATGAATTAACGATTAGAGCTGAAAGTGAACCTGTCCAAAATGCAGTAAGAAAAGTTCAACTAGTTATTGATCACATCAATACATTCTCACTAGAAATTAGAAAAATTACCGGTAAAGATATTGATAAAAATAGAACTTGGAAGTTTACAAATTTTATACCAGAAACTCCGCTTTATTTAGAAAGTTATATCATTTTATTAAAACAAGCTATTACTGAGTTATCTGTTTACGCACCTAATGGTTCTGCTTCAAGTACGATCAACAATCTACAAAAAGCATTATCAAGAGTAGAAAATATTTATGATGATTACGAAAGAATTCCACTATACTTAGATGATTTAGTGGGTGGTACTGGATCAATATCTCAATTTTTAGGTGATTCATTACAAACAATTACGAATCAGCCATTATACCTTAATCAAGTTCACATTTATCATAATCACAGTTTAGCTAAAGCAAATGCAAACTTCTTTGAGGTTGTAGGATCTACTTTCCAATCATTCTTTGCAAGTTTCACCTCTAATAAATACTCACTGACTAAAGAAGAAGGTGTTGTTGATGTTTGGGTGAATCGTCCTATTACTTATGTAGATATGATGCAAAAAATGGCAGACCAAACTTTCACACCTGAAACTGGAATAAAAGTAAAAATTTCAGTTATGCCTGATCCTAATAAACTCGTCATGGCATCTGCTGCTGGTCAACAACCTGACGTGGCATTAGGTCTTGCAAGTTATATGCCTTATGATTTAGCAATCAGAAATGCAGCATATGATTTATCAAGTTTCCCTGATTATTGGGAATATTCAAGTCAATTTG
>JAEYXZ010000052.1 GCA_023431045.1 Bacillota bacterium
ATTCCAGATGGAGCAAATGTCACTGAAATCAAAGTCTCAATTGGTAATCAAGTCTATTACAATAGTACAACCATTCCAAGTGGATTGGTTGAACTAGATACGACACTAGCGACTAATGGTATTACTGAATTTGTTGCAAGAGTTGTTTTAGAAGGTGGCATTATCGAGCGGGTGAGTATCCCCATTCGAGTCGTTAATATGGTGATTACACCAGCATTTGAATATGCTAGTGCGCTTGATATGATGAATCAGTGGAATCAAGCAACCCTTGCAATTAATGATGGAGATCCACTTGCAGACCATGATACAACAGCAACACTAAATAATGATAACAATCTTGTCTTAACAGTTAATCAAGGATTTGCCTTCGGATTTGGTTCCTCACAAGATTTCTATGTTGATTTTACAAGAGAACCAATCTTTGATATTAATATTTTAGAAACAACTGGACAGTACGCCGTTAAGTTTTATGTTGAAGGAACATCTTGGCATATCACGGGTCAATATTTAGTTCGTGATACGACAACTCCGGGTAATTACTCATTTAATTTACTCGACGTCCTAAAAGCAGAAGATCCAACCTTTAATCCAGTTGGAGCTTTAAAGACCTCCATTCATATTGGTGTCGTTGGAAACAATAAAACTGTAACGATTGGTGATTTTTCAGTCTATCATTTATATGAAACACCAAATCTAGAAGAACCAGATTACGCTTGGGGATTCACCTATCATCCTGCATGGATTTCAATGTGGAGTAACAGCTCATCAACTGGCGCGATTGGTACTCCCGACTTAACATATTCTAATGAAGGTGAAATCATTATTTCATCTGAAAGTGGTGATGCAGCGATTGCATCAAAAGCAATCACTGCCGATAAAGGACAAAATCCAGTCATTAAAGTATCGCCTAAGTCTTTAACGGGTTCTTATTATGTTGGTTTAAAGTTTGTTGGAAATGATACATTCTATCAATTATCAGATTTAATCACGAGTTCATCACCAAAAGAATTCGTGATTACAAAACTGATGGAAGAAAGATATCCGTTATTAACCTTAACTGGCATGCTTAATATGCAGATTATGATTGGGGTTAGTGAAGGTAGTGAACTGAATCTATCAAAAGTTGAAACATTTTACCAATTACCGGTTTGGGGCAATCCAACACTCTTGAGTGATTGGGAAGATTGGGAAACAGAACCTGGATATGGTGATTCAGGATATGTCGTTGATGTCAATAATCGTATTGTTATTAGTAATTTAGAACCACTTGCTGCAACAACTCTACTTGCTGGTTTCCGTGGTAAATTCACCGTTAACTTCGACTATAATCCACAAATTGATTTAGTCATTCGTGCAGCCACTGGATCATACCGTATCTTAATCCAAGAAATGGGTACGAGTGATCGAATTGTGATCAAAGATTGGGGTATGCAAACATCAAGAAACCCAATGACATTTAACTTAAATGACATTTTATCCCCGGATCGTATCTATGGTTCAAAATCAATTTACTTTATTATTGAAGTTTTAGGTGGACAAAAGAGTGTTACTGTTGAAAGTCTAAATTCCTATTATGTTGCAAAGAATCCAGTCTTTGGACAAGTCTATGACGATGAGATTGCAACATGGGATAAAGGGGATAATCCATCACTTGTTTCAATTGTTAATCAAAACAATCTAAAAATAGCTCAAGATGCATTTGGTTCAAATGGTGTCTTTACCTCATTATCGATTGATGGTCATTATGAACCAATCATGATTATAAGATATGATGATGTGAAATCAGGCACAACACCTTATATTAAATTAACCTATCAAGGAACAATTTATACAATTACACCTGATTTAACTGAATCAATGACGTATCAGTTAAATATTAAAGAAGCACTAGGCATTACTTCAAAAGATGCATTTAATGTAGCAATTGAAATTGGTGCAAGTGGTGTCTTCTTTGAAATTGAAATTGATAACATAGAATTTATTTACCAATTAGGTGGTATTTCAAATACAATCTTTGATCGTGATGAAAATACCATTACTTGGGATTCAGTTTTATCGGCAACAAGTTACTATTATGAAGTTAGAAACCAGAATCAAGAAGTGATTGAAAGTGGCGATGTTCTATCGAATACACTTTTACTAGATAATCTTTCTTTAGCAGAAGGCGTCTATAATGTATATATTTATGCAAAAGCAAATGGCTATCAAAACTCCCTTGTTACAAGAGTTGCAATTCTTCAAGGGGATGTTGAAAGTGTCGAACTAGCAGTCCCTGCTGATCTTGGACTTGATGGAACCGTTGTTTCTTATGGTTCAGTTGATAATGTTTTAGGATATTATGTTGAAGTGATCAATGCAGATACCGATGAAATCATTTTTGAAGGGTTAATGGAAACCACATCATTTGATTTAATCCAATTTGGGTTCCCTGCATTTAACTACACGATAAACATCTACTCAATGGGTGATGGACTGGTCTATCTTGATTCAGCTGTTACAACCTTAGAATTCCATACCAATCCGATCTCATATTATAGTGCATTCGCATTTTCTACAATGAATATTGGTAATAATAATACATCCGGTGTATACAATGAATCATTAGGATACACTGAACTTGTGATTGGCGCACCAGGTTCAACCTGGGGTAGTGTTTCATCTATTCCGGTTGCAATTAATTTTGATAATAATCCAGTACTTTATATTGATTTTGATGAAACATCAACTTATGGTTATTTCCTACAAATAAATATTGGAGGAACCAACTATTATCTAGCCGATGACACCTTTGATTTTAGCGATGTTTATCTAGACATTAATGCTGAAGTTCTATCTAGAACGCCAGCTGCAGCAAATGTCTTAACTGGAACCAAAAATGCAACAATTATCTTTGGTACAACCTCAGGAAATCCTACTGATATTCCAAGTGCAAGATATCGTGAAGCTTATGTCTATGAACTAACAGCTGGTCATGGGGAAGCGATGCTTGGGCAACTTGCAACGCCAGAAATTACAATTACCAATAAGGTCGCATCATGGGATGCAGTTCCAAATGCAACCTCCTATGTCTTCATCTTAAAGAATGAAGTCGGTACGTTAATTCAAAAAAACATCACTGAAACCAGTTATGATTTCTCAGTCATCCTTGCAGGTGGTGAATATGAAGTGAATGTTATTGCTAAGGGTAATCAATATTTTGATTCTGAATCAGGGGTTAAAGTATTTACGCTTGATGATGATATTCCAAATAATAACGATGAACCAACAGATGAAGGGTTACAAGGTTGGCAGATTGCAGTGATTGCAGTGTCATCTAGTTTAGTTGCTGTTGGTGGTTCTGCAGCAGCATTCTTCAAATTTAGAAAACCACGAATTAAATAAAGAATAATTAACAAGGAAAAAGGCATCGATTGATGCCTTTAGACCTTGTAGCTACCGTATTCAAACTCAACGAATGGATCATCAAAGATAATCGAATAAATTTTTTGATCCGTTTCTATATAAAGCGATGCCCTGTTATTCGCACGACGGATTAATCCAGAGGTGTGAATCTTATCGGTAAAGTATTTCTTAGTCGAGGAAAGATTTAATGAACTTTTCTCTAAGATAATCTTTAGTTTGGTTCTCTTGTTGTTATCGATATTAAATGCGAAGGCACTAGGGTATGAATGTTCTGTATCATAAGAATCTGTATAGGTGATATG
>JAEYXZ010000074.1 GCA_023431045.1 Bacillota bacterium
ATTTTCAGAGACATCATAGATGAAGTTTATATTTTCATCTGGATTGTAAACACCAATCCTTAATGCATTTGCGGCATAATACGTTTCGACTGTACCGTCTTCAACAAAACCATTGAGACCTTGATAACTAATCGGTGCCATCCATGTAATTCCTCGTGATGTAACATAGGTTCCACTGGGTCTTGCATCTCCATAAGGAATGTGGATACGATCAGCTAAGTAAACATATCGTTGATGATTCATTTCATTTTCTAAATCTGAAACTAATCTGAAGTGAATCTCAAGTGAAATGTAATCTTTTTGACGATTACTCAAATCCCAATATGGTGGACCATTTTGGAAATCGATGTTATTGGTTGTCGTGACAGTTTCTAATTTTGGTACTAGACCGTATATTTGTCTTATCGTATCACTTGGAATTGATTTACTGTATGTTTCACCATCGAGTGAAAGGGTGAGTTCATCATTTCCATCTGCCTCAAATTCAATGTCTTCGATAAAGTTAATACTTGTGAGTGAGAACCAAGCATAGACCGAAGTCGTTAATGCAATAACTATAATTGAAAGTGAAATGATTGCAGCATAGATTTTCTTAAGCATTGCTGTTAATCCTCTTCACCAATTGTGAAGCTCATGTCAAGTTTCATCGAGCCTCCAATCATATCATCATTGGTTAAATCTCCTTCTAACCAAATGACAACGGATACTCTCACTTTTTGTTGAGCTCTGATGTTTAGGATTAACCCTCTGGCAGCAATCGTTGAACTGATGAACGGTTGGGTTTGATCTCCCAATCGATCCTCGACTTTCTCAAAGACTGTTTGAACCTCATCAGCAATCACCATGATTCTTAGTGCATCATCAATATTTTGAGTCACATCGCTTAATGCTATCTGATATTGAATCTGATCAATCGTTGATGCTTCTGATGTATTCATGATATAGAAGCTGAATGCTAAGATATAATCTCTTTCATATCTTCCATCGGTTTCTAAGATTTCAGGAATGTACCAAGATCTTACTGCGGCATAACTTGTATCCCGATAAGATTTCTTTCCTGCATATCTTAGGATTGTTCTTGGTTGTGTGAAATCTCTTGACTCATCTAGTCGAATATTTTTATCCGCTAGTTCATTAAGTCTGACTGAGAGGTCACCGGTTTGCATCCCATAGAAGGATACAACCCCCATCACGATTGATAACATTCCGAAGATGGGAATGAATAGAAAGAATAATTTATTAACTTTTGAGGCGGTACGAATGCCCCAAATTTTCAAGACTTTCATCCATTTCCTCCAAAGAAAAAGCCAGTCACCAAATATCTTTTTGGCAACTGGCTACCTGTCTAATTATAGGCCCTTTAGTTTTGCGTCCTTGGGTTCCCCCAAGTTTGCCTTTTCTCTATTAAGATATCACCATTGTATCAGTTTTTTTTGATAAGTCAAGAAAATTTATAACGAATTTCCCACAAAATTTGTGGTTAACTTTGTTCTCCCAAAAATTCCCTCAATTGCTGCTGATCAAGTGGTTTAGCAACGTAATAACCTTGTGCATATCCAATCCCTTTTTTGTTCAATTCTTTGAATTGGACTTCTGTTTCAACACCTTCAGCAACGAGTTGTAGTTTCTTTTCTTTAACAAACTCGATAATCATTTGTAAGTATTTACGTGAATTATAGTTATCCTCAAGCATAAAGAAGTTACGATTAAGTTTAATCATATCGATTTGGAAGCGATCAACCAATCCAATGACATCATAATCGGTTGTTTCAATATCAATTGCCATCTTAAACCCAAGCGTTTTGATACGAATTAGGTTTCTCATAAATTGTTCATTATTTTTATAAGTGGTGAATTCAGGGATTTCAATTGCAATCAGTTCTGGTTTTGTACGATACTTATCGATCATCCGTTGGAATGTCAAGAATGTATCCTCATTTAAGATTTGACGCGGGGAAACGTTAATATTGACAATTAAATCTCTCACAAGTTTTTCTTGTTGTAGAGTTGTAATTAAGATTAGAGCTTGTTCAACACCCCAAATTCCAATGTGATCGAGTTCACCGGTTTGTTCAGCAAGATGAATAAATTGTGGTGGTGTTAATAATCCACGCTTTGGATGGTTCCATCGTAGTAGTGCTTCAACACCATAGATTTTTTTATCCTCTGATGTTGCAACAATCGGTTGATAATGATAAATGAATTCTTCACGGTGGACTGCTTCACGTAATTCTTGATAAAGATTGAGTAAGTCTTTATCGGTTGCAAGTTCATCGGTATAGTACTTAATACCATTTCCACCATTCTTTTTAACAACATAAAGTGCGATATCTAATGCTTGTAGTAATAATTCTTCAGTTGAACCGTGAAGTGGATAAGTCGCAATCGCTAGTGAACATGTCTTCTTAATGATAACTTTTTCAAAAACTTCGACTTTCTTCTCTGCTTCTCTTTTAATGCTTTGCGCGAGCGTAATAATGTGAGAGTGGTCAAATGAGTCTGGAACATAGATATAATATTGATCCGCGTGTAATCCTGGTGCAATCACTGACTCTTCAGGAAGTGCACTTTTGATATGCTCAGTGATGTGTTTCAAAATGTATTTTTCTTCTTCTTGATTGAATGCATCTCTGATTTCCTGAAAATTATCTAGATCCAGTAATATCAACGTAAATGGTTTATTCATTTTACGGTTACGTTTTATTGTTCTTTGTAGTAACTTCCGTAAAGTCGTAAATGGCACAATCTCATCTGTAATGAGCATCATTTCATCACGGTATCTTCGTTGTTCAAAAAACATCAAGACAATTAGTGCAGCAATAAAAACCACAATTAAGAAAGTGACCCCTACCGTTAATAAGATATTTTCAAACATTAAGTTATAGAACAATTAAATCACCTACTTTTTTAGGAGTTTGACCGCATCATCATATGGAACAGGTCTTGAAATTAAGAACCCTTGGATGACAGAACCCCCATCTTTTTTAATTATTTCTGCTTGTTTCTCAGTTTCGACACCTTCATAAATTACCTTTAATTTTAAACTTTTGCCAAGATTTTGCATCATTTTTAAGATTGTTCTTGCTGACGCATTGGTTTCAATATCATCGACAAACTGTTTATCAATCTTCATTACATCAGCAGGTAAATTCTTTAGATATGATAAACTTGAATATCCTGTTCCAAAGTCATCTAAGTGAATTTTAAATCCTTCCTGTTTTAATTTGGTTAATTTTTCAATAATGAGTTCAAATGATTGAACGAGCACGGTTTCAGTCATTTCAATTCCAATCATTTCAGGTTTTACCTTATATTCTTCAACCAATGCCATTAAGTCATGAATAAACCCTGGTTGTAAAAGTTGTCTTGGTGAAATATTAAATGAAATTTCTATATCATGTTGTTCTAGTTGCTTAACCATTTGGAATACTTTTTTGGTAATTAATCTTCCTAATGCGATAATCATATTTGAACGTTCAGCAATTCTTATGTAGACAGCCGGTGATTCTTTGATATATTTTGGATTATTCCAACGAAGTAACGCCTCATATCCAATAACTTTATCTAGTATGAGATCATACTGAGGTTGAAGATACATCATAAATTCATCTGCTTCTATCGCCTTTTGTAAATCTATCTCCATCAATTGCTGTTTTGTGATGTATTCTGCTAATCGATCATCATAAACGATTAAATCATAGGCAGTTGATTTGGTTGCACGATCAAGAGTAATCATTAAGTGTTCATAAACCTCATCAATGGTGCGGTTTAAGACTTTTCCTTGAAAATGGAGTAATCCAGCTTTTAGATTAATATTAGTCGGTAAATCCTCTAATAGAATTGCACTTTTAACCTTCTCTAAGATTGACTTTAAGACAGATTCAATCGTTTGATGTGGTCCGGCATTTTTAAAAATAACTAGAAAGTGATTGGATAACGAGTGATACAAGGTTGCTCCAGATCTTGGTAATAATCGCTTAATAAATTCAATTGTATTCTTAACGACTTGTCTAGAATACTCACGTCCTAGTGTCTGAGATATTTGATCAAACTCGTGAATCGTAATTGCCGCAATTGAAATTTTATCCTTTAAATCAATATCAGTTAAAGCTTCCTTCAATGAGAATTCATTTGGTACTTGTGTCTCTTGATTTACAAGTGCTAAATTACGATAAATAGTGTCAACATTACCAATTCTTAGGATATCTTCTGCAACGAGTAGGTAACCGCGTTTCTTCTTAACTGGGACAAATCTAAAACTGCGTCTTTCTTTGTAATAAGGGATTGTCATATTAAATGACTTTTGACGTTTAAGCATTCCTGCAATATCAATGATTTCATCAGATAGTTCACTTAACATGGTAACTTTCTTTTCACTCATGACTTCTTGGTAAAATCTTTGGTTTGCAAATCTGATTTGACCAAGACCACCAACTTCAATTAAATAAATGTAATCGACTTGTTCTTTTGCTAAATCGGTAAATAGCTTTTCTTCTGATAAATTCTTTCTTAAAACAATGGCATTAAATCCAATCATTGTTAGAAGTGATAAAACAAAGAATGTCAATAAACTCCAAATCAGTGGATCAAAGGTTGAGATAAAGTTCGCGCGTGGAACTATATAGATAAGGAATAAATCTTCATAGATGGTTCCAAGTGACAAGACATTTGTAACACCATTACTATCTAAGTTCATGTATTGGCTTTGGTTACTACTGATTGCTTGATTGAGCTGATTATAGATTTGACTATACTGATCATAGAAATTTAAACCAACAACTAGGTTAGTATTGGTAGTATAGAGGATACGACCTGTCCGGTGGATTAATAAATATTCAGAACCAATATTGATTCCACGATCTAGTAAAACATCATCAAAAGCTCTATAGAAGACTGTATCATCATCTGTCTTACTTTCAACAACGAGCATAATTGTATTATTAGTTTCATCGCTAAATAGGCTGGAAAATGGCATGATTACCATTCCGTTTAATAAATTTGCATCTGTAAGATCTGCAGGCGTATAAACTTTACTTGACCATGATGGAAGACTTGATAAATCTGTTTCATCTATTGTTCCTAGAAACTCAGTTAGTAAGGTTTCTTCAGTTTTGAATTGTTCAAATGCTAACTCATTAGCCTTTCGATTAAAGAAATCATTTAATAAGAACACATAAAAAAAATAAAAAGTAGCGCCAACCACAGCGTAGAGTATGGTCAAAAAGATTATATATTTTTTTAGTTCACTTTTCATCGAGTCGATCCTCTTTTATATAGATACATCTTTTCATCTGCTTTATTGATTAGTTCTTGAATATTGTCACCATCCGTTGGATATTCTGCAATTCCGATGCTTGCTCTTACCTTTAAATTAGGAGCGATATGCTTAAAGAATTCGTCAACCTTAACTTCAAACTCTTTTTGATAATCCTCAACTTCATTATCACTCACTTTTTCATCAAAGTAAACGACAAATTCGTCACCACCATAACGAGCAATCAAATGTCCAGAAAAGATCATATTGATTAGATTACCAAATCTAACTAAAACATCATCACCAAACATATGTCCAAACCGGTCATTAATGGTTTTAAAGTTGTCCATATCGATAAAAGCTAAATGATGTTTCTGGTGTTTCTTGCGGTTAAGCTTTTGGGTCACCTCATCATTGAAATAATAACGATTAAATAAACCCGTCAGTGCGTCCTTTTGAGCATAATAAATGAGCATATTGGAATTTTCATCCCGATGAGAAAGACTACGATAGGATGCAACATATAGTTTATAGTGTTGATCGTTATCAGTGATTTTAAATAATCTTAACCAGACAAAGACAATTCGCTTATCTTCTCTTTTAAGCCATGTTTCTCCCTGCCAAACATCATGTAAATCGACTTGTTGATAAACATCATTTTCAAATGATTCTGAGTGCTTACTTGAATCAAAGACTTTAATCTTTCGACCAATTAGATCATCCTTTGCATATCCGGTTAAATCAAGATATGATTGATTCGAGTAAATAACTCTTAATTGATCATCCAACAAAATGACTGCGTCACTCATACTTTCAACGACTTGTTGAAATGAATTAGCAATCACTGAAAGCTTAATTCTTTCAACTAAAGACTCAACTGTAACAAATCCTCCAATATAACGATCATAATCAAATAATGGTGTGACATTTAGTGTGACAGGTATTTCTTGACTGTTCCCCCCATTAATATAAACAAACTCATTAATGTAGACATCACCTTGACTGAGTCTTGATAACTTATCTTTTTGTTGATCGTTTAAATATTTACTTGAAATCAATGTTGAAATTGATTGTCCAATGAGATCTTTTTCTAGTAGATTATAAGTCTCAGTGAACTTCGTATTAATCGCCTTAATAAGCGACTTATCATCAATAATTAAACCCGGTATATTGTTGGTATAAAAGAAATTGTCCATGTATCTATCAAGCATTGAATGATTGGATTCATTAAACTTGATGATAATACCACGCAAATCGTCTTCTTTAACTTTTAAGAAAGATGCAAAATAAAATCTACCTTGATAACCAAATTCAAGATAATCCAGTTGCTGATTAATCGCAAGAATCATCTTCTTTTCAATGATATCAACATCCTTAAAGACATCTTTAAAAGCATCATTCTCATGCAGAATGGTTTGTTGATCTAAATCGAGGTAAACAACCGGATTTCGATCATGATCAATTAAACTTGTTAGAAGACTAAAAAGTGTGGTCAAGACTTCACTTCCTCTACAATCTTCATTATATCATGTTATGTTTTTTTACTGCTAGACGATATCTCTATAAAACAATAACAAGCCCATTTTTGACTTGTTTTCGTATTTTAATCGATGAACTTAAAACTGATATGTATGTGCTAATTTATGTTCCTTTTCACGGATGATGAAGCAAGTTGTTTTACCACTAATTTTGAATTCTTTTGCAAGTGCAGTCATGATAGCAACTTGGTTTTCAGGCAGTAGATAATCTTTATCATCAACATGAATTGATATTGGTGAATCCTTTGAGTATAAAATTGTATAAGTGTTATCACCACGAAGCGTGACATCACCATTTAAATCAATCTTATCAATCGTAAAATATTCATTGGAAACGAGTCTTGTAACACTCTTAAACTTGTCATAGAGATCATTGATAACACTCTTCTCATACTTCATAACATCCAGTGATTCATTGATGTGTAATGTTCTTTGTTGACCGTTTTTATCGACACGATTATAATCATATAAACGATATGTCACATCGGATGATTGTTGGACTTCAAGAATCTTAATTCCTTTACCAATAGCGTGAACTGTACCAACTGGGACAAAGAAGAAATCACCCGCTTTAACTGGGACTTTTGTTAATACTTGATCCCATGTTCCATTCTTTATATGAGTTTCAAACTCTTCTCTTGATTTCGCATTATGTCCATAAATGATTGCTGCATCTTTATCTGCATCCAAGACATACCAGCATTCATTCTTACCATAATCGTTATGGTATTTAAATGCATAATCATCATCAGGATGTACTTGAACGGATAAATCATCTTTCGCATCTAATATTTTGATAAGTAGTGGAAACTTAGCATAATAAGAATCACCAAATAATTCTTTGTGATCTAAATAAAGGTCATTTAATTTTTGTCCCTTGTAAGTTCCGGTTGTCACTTTGGTTTCACCCTCATGATGACCAGATAAAATCCATGCTTCACCGATATTTGCATCAACACTTTGATGGTAGAGTGCTTGGAGGTCTGTTCCGCCCCAGATGCGCTCTTTTAAAACAACATCAAAAAATAGTATTTTTTTATTCATAAAATCTCCCTTATTAACTTACATCAATTATAACATAAAAGAAAACATTCACCGATAGGTGGATGCTTTCTACTTAAGATGAATTTTTAATAAATTGGTAATGACTTCATATCCTTGTTCATTGAGATGTAATCCTTCAACACTATAAGCGGGGTTGAGTTTTCCATCTTTTAGTAAGTGACTATAGACATCGACATATATAACTTTTTGCAGTTGAGCTAAAATCTGATTGATTTTAATAATATCTGCGTTTTTTCGTGGTAAGACAGTCATTGGACTCATCGTTTCATTGACCGGATAAATTGATTGTAAAATGATTTTAGTATCAGGTAATTGATTCTTTATGGTCTCGATAATCTCTTTGATGTTCTGTGCAACTGTTTCTGGTGTTGTCTTTAAGAGTGCTAAATCATTAGTCCCAATCATTAGGATCACTGTCTTTGGTTTTAAATCAAAGACTGAGACATCAAGTCTGGTTTTTAATCCAACCGTTGTATCTCCACCAATCCCGCGATTATAAACATGAAGATCACTAAAATATTCATAGACATTATAGTCTTGTGTAATCGAATCTCCAACGAATACGATGCCGCCAGATTTAACAAATTTGTTCTGTTTACTGAAGGCATTAATTTTGAATGTGAAGCCGTTTTCCAGTAACATTGATAGAAAATCATCCATCCCTTTTTGAATCCCTTTCTTAAAGGTATACGGATGTAAAAGAATGGATATGACTAAAACTAAAGTTAATCCAATAACAACCCATTCCATACTATCTCACCTTAGCTGCAACAATCATGCAGGCATCATCTTTATATTTAGGTTCGACAATAAATTCAGTAATCGTTGCAGGGATGATAAAGGTCTCTGCAAAATGCACTTCATATGGTTTAAATGCATTCGTTGGTGATTTAATAATCGCTGCTCGACCCGAAACTAAATTGGCACTACGTGCAGTTGCGTCGGTTTTAATTGTGTATGGTGCACTAAATGAATATCTTGTTGTTTCTAAGAATTCACGTTCGTGTAGACCAGTGATTTCTTCATTGTCATTCATTTTTTTGAATGGATTGATTAGATTTTTCTTAACCCATGTGGTATCACGATCGTATTGTAGGTTTTTGAATCCGTGTTCTAAATGAACTGGTCTTGGCTTACCATCGAGTCCTAATCGATCCCAGTCCCATAGTTTAAATGTGAAAATATAGTTTGATGCTGAGATTTCTAAAACGAGTGTATTTTCGCCACTACAATGAATGGTTCCTGCAGGAATTGATAAATGATCGTGTTTCTTAACAACAAATTTATTCACATATTTTTCCGCATTAAATGATTTCTTACCTTTGGTTGCTTTCGTTAAGTCCTTTTCAAACTTAACTGGGTCAACACCATTTTTAAATCCAAGGTAACATACGGCATCTTCTTTTGCATCCAAGATATAATAAGATTCATCTTGAGTAAAACTCATTCCAAACTTATCATAAATGTATTCTGTTAAAGGATGCACTTGAAGGGATAAATTACCACCTTCATACGTATCAAGTAAATCAAAACGAATTGGATATTGAAGTCCAAATCTTGCATGAACTCTAGAACCCATCAGTTCGATTGGATTAAAGAAAACAATATCATTTGCAGGTAGTTCAATGACGTCTTTTCCAAATTTAAGTTTGATTGAGTTTTCTTCTGGAACACCATCAAAACTCCATGCATAGTTTGAATTGTTTTCTGGAAGATTGCATACTTCTTTCATCCATTGTCCTCCCCAAACACCGGGGTCAAAATATGGAACCATTCTAAATGGTCTTCTTGTCATAATTTTAAGTGCGCCAAAATAAGCTGTTGAATCAATCATCACTGGTTTTGTTAGATCATTGTAGTCAATCACGTAATCAATTTGATTCTTAATTTTAAGTTTGATTCGATCCGCAACTCGCCATTCAACAAAATAACCACGCTTGTATTTACGTAAGTTATCCTCCGTTGGATTTTCAGCTTTGAAATTAGTTAATCCTTTTCGATAACGTAATTGAATTTCCCAACGCGTAACAGATACATGGATTAATAGTTCACTTTCTATTAAGTGTGCACCAAAACCGAATATAACAACCAGTCCTGATTCATTCTTAACTTCCTTATTGAGTTTCTTGATATTTTTTGCTGGATAAAAATCTTCTATCGTGTGATGACTCATCACACCAAAAACACGGTCATCGGTGAGATGGTATGAGAGCATTGCGTCCAGTTCTTTTTTGGTTTTTGCGTAATCTTCAATATTGATGATTCGCACAGGATTTAAATGCTTTATAATATCATTTTCTAAGACTTTTAAATCCACACCTGGATAGGTTTCAAAGGAAATGACTTTCGCAGGTTTCCCTTTTAATTCACCAATAATCTCTTCTTTATCGTTAAAAAGTTTTTTCTCGTCTGAGATGGTATGGATCGGGTTACGATCGTATTCTGATTTAAATGTTAAGTAGCTCATTATCATTTTCCTTTTCTATCTTTATTGTGAACTGTGCAATATATGGAGCAAATGCACTTTTTAAATGAAAACTAATCAAAAATCCAAAACATGGAATGAGTAAGAATATAAATGATCCATGTAACCACATCATGCCAGCAATAAAAATGACAATACTACCTAATAACTTAATGTTAGTAAGTAAGTGTTTGTTTTGTAAAATTAGCACGTTTCTAATGGTTGATAAAATCGATTTTGATTTAAAAACTGCAATGACTGGAAAAACATATAAAAAGAACATAATGACTTGATAAGCAATCACGATGCCAAATATAAAGAGCCAGTCATTTGGCGTTTGATACGCATAGATTAGCATCCACGCAAGTGGTGTTGCTAAAACTAATATCAGTAACCAGACGCATGTTGATTCTACAAATTCCTTCTTGAATGTTTCAAAGAAAAGTCTTGAGACATGCGTCGGTTCCTCGGTTTTATAGATTTGGAACATCACTTTATAAAGCGCAGTTGTTGATGCTCCAAATGTTATGAGTAACCCTAAAAAACTCACCAAAACCCACAGTAAATGAACATAAAGTGTATCTGTAAATTGTCTGAAAAAATCTTTTAGGGTATATCTCATCATGATCCTTTAATTAATTAAACTGGTTTTTTCTTTAGTAGGAAGAAGACTCCAACACCAATACCAGCAAGTACAACAACAGCGCCACCGATAACTAAGCTAAGCATTAGAATGTCCATTGATTTACCTGAAACTTCAAATTCAGTTGACTCAACGAAAATGACTTTACCAGTATCGCCTGCATCATTACCTTCTTCAGCATTTGGATCATAATAACGTTCTTCTTTGAATTCACCATCACCAATGGTGATTTTAACATTAGCGATTGTCCAAATATCTTCTTTGAAAACGAATCCTGCTAAATCAGCTTCTTGATAGATGTCTTCCCAAATACCTGTAACAGCCCAGTCTAAGGATGCCTTTAAGATATCCATTGATTCGCTATAAACTAATGTCTTTTCAAAGAAACCTTCAACCTTTAATTGTGGTTTTTCACTATCATCGAAATCATCCCAACTAATGGTTGGTGATAAGTTAACAAGTTGTTCGTACTTATCTAGATAGTCTTCAAAACTCGAGAATTCAAATGAGAATGTGAAATAGCGATGATAGCCATCAACAGTCGCATCGTGAACTGTAATAAAGCTTGGTGCGTTTTCTTCTAACCATGTTTGGATTGCTTCAACACCACCATCAACATGCTTGTCGTTTAAGACAGGTCCTTTACCTTCATCTTGATCTGGGTCATCCGGATTAATAATTGGTTCTGTTGATAATGAATCATCCATAATATCAACAACAAATGTTCTAACGCCTGAACCATCTGCGTTAAATTCGGTTGTCACACCAACTTCAGCTGGCCAACATCCGGTTAGAACGAGTGCCACGACGAGTAGTGTAACGAGTGAAAATATTTTCTTCATTTTTTCTTTCCCTTTCCTTTTCCTTTTTAATTTTCTTCTCCTAAATAAACGACATATTTATTTAGTCTCAAGGCAATTGATGTTAAAACTAGAACAATGGCCAGTAATATCCAAGCCATGGCAGATGCCATCCCCATATTACGATTGGTCATCATTTGATCATATAAATAATATGCATAATAATACGTACTTCTAGAAGGACCACCCGCAGTCATAATGTATGCAAGTGTGAATACTTGGAATCCTCCGATAATCCCCATAATGAAATTAAAGAAGATTGATGGTGTCATGAGTGGAATTGTGATGTGAACAATTTTCTTAAACCAATTCGCTCCATCAATATCAGCTGACTCATAAAGTGAGGTTGGAATATCTTGCATCTGAGCAAGATATATAACCATTGATCCACCAGCACTCCATAATCCCATTAGGATTAAGGTAATCTTTGATAAATCCTTATCACCATACCATCGCAATGGTTCCATATTGAATAATTTATAGATTGGGTCTAATACTTCATTGATAATCCCAAAGTTAGGTTGGAATAACCATAACCATAATAATGACATCGCAACAATCGAAACAACGTTTGGTAAATAAAATAGTGTTCGATAGATACTCATACCTTTAACCTTGGTATTTAATAATAAAGCTAACCCAATTCCAACCACCATTCCAAGTGGAATTGCTATTAAAACGTGATAAATTGTATTCCCCATTGAGACCCAGAATAGATCATCATTAAAGAATAAAATTTGATAGTTTGCAAGACCGACAAACTCAGGAGCTGAAATCATGTCATAGCTCGTAAAACTAATGTATAACGATGCTAGAAATGGGAATGCTCCAAAGACAATTAATCCTATGATCCAAGGCGATGCAAATAAGTATCCGATTAAATTTTCTTGTTTTTTAAGTCTTGCAAGTGAACTGGGCTTTTTCATTTAAACCTCTTTTAATGTGTTGCGTCGTAGTTTTCTTTCTTTTGTAAGTAGAAGTTTCTAGCATCTTCTAATGCTTTAGCAACGGTACTTTCGTTGTTTAATGCTTGATTGTAGAATGGTTGCCAATCATTACCATGCCAGGATGGTGCATAAGGAATATAAATCTTATCCATTGCGTAATCAACTTCATCAAGGATAGCATTTAAGATTGGATCATCTCCAACGAATTCTTCCATTCCACTGATATGGCTCATCATCCAACCATTAGCCTCAGCTAATTCGATTTGAACTTCTTTACTCATTAAGTATTTCAAGAAGTCAAAGGATGCAGCTTTTTGATCGGTTTCATTTTTACCATTATCATATAATTCGATTGAGAATCCTGAACCCCAATTGACACGAACACCATCTTCATCTGGGATTGGAATTGGTGCAACACCATAATTGAAATCTGCACCAGCATCTTTAATCTTTTGGTTTAATCCATCATCATTAACGATCATTGCAACTCTTTCAGCTGCAAATGGATCGATTCCTAACATGTTATTACCTTCACCAAATGATTGCAGTTTGTTTCGTGCAAAATCACTGTTGAAATCCTTAATCCAAGTTAAGACATCAATATGTCCTTGGGTATTAAGTGTAGGTAATAAGGTTTCCAGGTCAAAGAAGTCAAGTCCTTTTTGCCATAACCATCCATGATAGGTTGCATTACCGTAAGTTGGATCAAAACCGAGTCTAGTAATATCACCATCATTATCGGTTTCATCAAACATTTTAGCAATCGTTTGAAGTTCGCTCCAAGTCGTTGGAACATCATCAACTGTGAGTCCTTTTTCTTCAAAAATGTCTAAGTTGTAGTAAAGTACTCTTGCTGTTGCTGTAAATGGTAATGCGTACAAATCACCATTGTAGGTAGCAAAATCTTTTTGTGATTGTCTGAATTCATCAAGTTCAATATTATTGTCTGATTCATCTGCTTCAATCATGTCTGAGAGATTGTATAAAACCCCACCTGATGCTCTTGCGACAACATCATCAATGGTTGCAAGTCCGACATCCGGAGTTGTTCTTGATGATACCGCAATGTTTAATTTGTCCCAGTAATCCCAAAATGAGAAACCAGTTCCTTTAACATAGTATTCATCTTGTGAATTATTGTAATTATTGATAATTTGTTTCATCGGTGTAAATGACGGTGAACCTACCGGTGACATATGCCAAAAATCAATAACTACTTTTCCTTCCATCGCTGGATCACCACATGCTGTGATGATAAAGAGAATTGGTAAGATGAATAAGATAATCCATAGTTTTTTCATAATACTCCTCCTTAACCTTTAATTCCTGTAAAGGTAATACCTTCAATAAACGTTTTTTGAGCGGTAAAGAATATTAATAATGTTGGCATCATAATGAGGATTGATGCTGCCATCATTAAGTCAAAGCGTCCACCATACTGAGTTTGGAATGAACGAAGTCCAAGTGCTAGGGTCCAATCTTCCGGATTGGATAAGAAGATTAGTGGTCCAAAGTAGTCATTCCAGGATGCCATAAAGGTGAATAAGGCAACCGTAATCAATGCTGGTTTACAAAGTGGTAACATAATATGCCAGAAGATTTGAAAGTGATTCGCACCATCAATTAATGCGGATTCTGATAAATCTTTTGGAATATTCTTGAAGAATTGTCGAAGCATGAAGATATAGAATGCTGATCCTCCACCAAAGAATGCTGGGACAACCATTGGCGCGATTGTTCCAAGCCATCCGATTTGGGCATACATGATATAGGTTGGAATTAAGATGACTTGTAACGGAATCATCATTGTTGCAAGCATCACTAAGAACCATTTATCGCGACCCTTCCATGTGAGCTTAGCAAACGCATAAGCAGAAAGGGTTGCAGAAAAGATAGTACCAATCATGACAAGTGCAACAATCACCAAGCTATTTTTTAAGTATAGCCAGAATGGAATTGCTTCAACAGCAGTAATAAAGTTTCCCCATTGCGGATCTTTTGGGAAAAAGCTATCCGTTCCAAGCAGTAATTCTTGCGGCGTCTTTAAGGCTGTAAATAACATCCATAAGAACGGGAAGATAAACATGATTGAAACGAGAATTAAGATGATATGCAAGATCAGGTGTGAGACGAAACGTTGTCGTTTACGATTCCACCATGGTCTTTTGATCTCGCTATGTTCCATAAAGTACTCCTTTATTCTGTATCATTTAATGATAAGAATCTTGGTCTATAGATTCTGTAATCACTCATATTGTGATCAAATGAGTACGTATTACAGTTGTATGTCACTAGTATTTTTTTAGATGAAGATAAATGTGGATGAGCTTTCGCATTATAGGTATAGGTTGTTGATTTGAAGATTGCTTGTTCTGGGGTTAAGTAAATGGTTTGTGGTTCACTAAATGGTCCCCAAGGTGTTTCACCAATTGCAAAGGCAACTTGTGGGGTATTGACATCATAGGTGAAGACACACATGAATTTACCTTTATTATGTCCTTCTCTTAATTCAGTGACTGATAGTTCAGCTGAAACGTGACCTAAGATTGGAGTTGCCTCTGTGATTTCAGTTACCCACTTTCCATCGCTAAAGAATTCATAATCATCAAAGTACATATAGTTTTCTGCTTTAACTCTTGAAACAACGAGTTCTCGATAGCCATAGGTTGTCTTCATGCCATATAAGTATAAGTAACCATCAGGATTTAAGGAACCTGCTTGTTTGGTGTTAGCAAATAATCCAGCACCGAATAACCATTCTGATAATCCTTTTTTACGTAAGAGTGGTGCTCGTTTTTGAGTGGTTGTACTAAAGTCTAGTTTGCCATTTTTAATCTTGGTTGCAAATTGAGTGATTCCAACAATTCTAAACTGAAGTCCTTCAGGTTGATTTGGGTCTGAATTAACAATAAATGGATAGAAGAATAATGTATCTCCAATCACAGCACCATCTTGTAACCAAATCCATGAATGCTCACTATCTTCCATCAAGGTTGATGAAGCACTTGGGTAAATATCTTTATAATGTTGTGTATTATTGTAGAAATAGACTTTATTTAATCCAAATAATCCTTCATTATATGATTGATCATTGTAGTTAGTTAATGGTCTTAATTGGATGTAGCGGTAACTACCTTTTAGCTTGATAGTTTCACTAAAGCCTAATTTATCACTTATTTTTAATGTCGCTTTAGCAATGAGTTCATATGATTTTTCATCATTTGAACCATAAATTTCTAAATCTTTAACGCCTCTTTTTGATAGCATCTTCGATTCTTCATTAAAGTAGTTTTCGATAACGACATGTGTGAATGTTCTTGCTTTATGGAAATCAAAGTTAATCTTTAAATCTTTTGGATAATATCCTGAGACATATCCAAAACGTTTTTGAGCAAGTTCATCAATAAGTTGGAATGCCGTTGTTCCTGCTTTATCGAATTTATCATCTAAGTGGTACCAACCAGTAATACTGCCATTTTCCAACGTATTCATGTGGAAGCTTAGATTATCATTTTCTAAATAAGCAATCGAGTTATTAATCATTAAATGTGGTTGTAAGCGTTGATGTGTTTCCTCATTTGATCTTCCGACAAATGTATCACCAAAGACCATTAAGGTTTTGTGAGTTTTATCTTGATCAAAAGCATCATTACCATTTTCGATATTAAAACTGAAAATACCATCACCACCGCTCCATCCATTTGAATGGAGGAAACGATCGGTCCACTTGGATTCTTCTAATGCGACATAACCAAGTCCCATATAAATCTCTAATGTTGTTTCTTTATTGGATTCTACGATGAGTTTATTTGCGTATTGTGTGGTTGTATTCTTTTGATCTGCAATAAACTTTTGGAAACTATCGACACCTTTTACATCGCCGATGGGATAGATTCGATCTAAATCAATGGTGGTAACACCTTTTTTAATCTTTATACGTTTGATTAAGTCGCCTTGTTTCATGTCTTACTCCTTTGTTTTAACTTCAATCATTTCAATAAATCTTGGGTAATAGATTCTTGCATTGGCAAGATCTCCGACTCGATGGGCATTGACGTTATAGGTAATTAGCCAACGTCCAGGTTCTGATAAGTTTGGATGCATTTTTGCATTATAAGTAAATGCAGAATTGAATAAACTATTTTCATAAGTTAGGAAGATTTGTTCATAAGGTTCAAATGGTCCATACGGATTATCTGATAATGAATATGAGATTCTTCCACTTGTGGTGTTTTCCATTACAACCATCATGTATTTTCCAGCAAACATACCTTCTTTAATGTATGTGACCGATAATTCTGCTGATACTAATTCTTTGATTGGAGCTGCTTTTCTAATATCTTTAACATAACTTGTTCCATTCCAATATTCATATCTATTAAAGTTTAGTACATCCTCTGGTAGATAACGACCTGAAATGAGATAGCGACCTGGATCTTTATATCCATAAATGTAGATATACCCGTCTTGTTCAACATGATTCATCATTCCTGCTCCCATAAAGATGGTGCCATTTGCTGTTTCAGTTTGAAGTGGGGATGCATGATAGATTGAATTTTGATGATCAAGTTCATTATTAACAATTGGTACTTGAATGACACCGACATTATGAACCTTGAATATAGTGTCCCAATCTTTAACTAAAATGCTGTATAGGTATAAGTAGTTTCCAATAACAACACCATCTTGAATCCAGAGTCTTGCACTCTGATCAAGGGTTGTTAGTGGTAGGTCTGTTTCAGTTCCTGATACTTCTCCAAAGAGTGGTTGATCATTGATATCGATAAATGCTAATTTACCAAGACCAATTTGAGTTTGGTCATTACTAATTGAAAGTTTTAAGTGTCTTGTTTCTAGACTGACATCAAGACTCAATGTAACTGCTTCCCCCTCTTGACCAGAAGCTAATTCAATAGTATTTGATTGAATAGATGTCCAAGTTGTTTTATCTGTACTTGTTAGTAGTTCATATTCGGTTGCACCATAAATCGGTGTTTCATTGTAGTTCCAGATATGGATCTTTTTAACTTGATGCACATTTTTAAAATCAATAATGATGTCTGCTTGATTACCACTAGTTAAATATTGGATACCATCTGCAGATTGAGCGAGTAATCCACTTGGATCCATACTGATTGAGAGTCCATCTGAATCAAGTAAATTAGAAAGTCGCTTTCCAATGTATTGATCTGGAATAAAGACTGATTTTGGAACTGAGTTTTCTTCGTTCCAATCAAAACTAAATGCTTCACTCATAGGTTTCGTTGGATCGTAGTAGCCAATTGAATTATTAATCATGGTTGATGATTTTCTTAAATAGTTGTGAGGATAAACTTCACCAATGAATGTATCTGAAAATACAAATGCAGTTTTTGAATCATGTCCTGGTTCATCATTACCATCTAAATCAAATGCAAAGATTCCATCAGCACCAGTCCAACCATTCGTTCTTAGGAAGGAACTTGTCCATGCCGCATTTTCTTTAACAATGACACCAAGCGCTAGTGTGAAGTAAATATCTTTAATCTCATAGTCTTTACTGGTATCAAAGACAAATCTCACAGATTTAGCACGTGAACCTTCTAAATTAATCTCATTCGTGTTTTCTGTTAATTCATATCCTTGATGTTGACGAGTGAAATTATCACCCTCAAATGATAAATCAATTGAGACTTTTGTTATAGGAGTCTTCCCATTAGTGAATATAATTTGATCAATTGGATAGATTGCATCAAAATTAAATACAAGTTGATGACTTTTAATGAGTGAATCTTTGAAGATCACTGGAAACTCATCTTCTAACTTCTCATATCTAGCGAATGCATCAAGTGTACCAATCACGGTTGAAAGTGGCGCAGAAACGGTCATAACTGGTATTTTTTGACCTTCTGTTTGTGTAAATGATGATGTATCATTACCGGGCAAGATGATTTCCTCCTCAACTTCAGGGGTGCAAGAAGATAAAAAAATAGTGAGCATTATGAATACAAAAATGAATGTTTTCTTCATGAACCTCTCCCTTGAAAGCGTTTTTACATATATATGATATCATAACACATTTCATATTTCAATACATTTATAATACATTTTGAAAATAAAAATAAAACCGCAAGATTACTTGCGGTAGAATATTTTCGTTCGGTATTCATATTGTTCTGAATTGTAGAATGTCTCGGTATACTCGATTAATCGATTTCGATCATCATAGGCAAATCGTTTTCTTTTAAGTTGTGGAACATGATCATCATAGATGTGTAGTAAATTTCTAATATATTTGGGGGCATTCACTGCAGTCACTAATTCTTCAAAGTGTGAAAAGAAGATATGTTTCTTCGATAAATACGCGTATAATGATCCCATTAATATATCTTGATCATTTGGAATTTCGATGACTGGAAGTAGATAAGTATCCGAATATAGGATTGGAGAGACTGTACCTCTCACTCTTCTTAGATTATATAGCTTATCTCCCGGTGAGATTTTAAAGATTGAAGCAAGGATGACATCGGCTTCAATAAGGCGTAATTCAGCTTCCATCGTCTTTGGTGGAAGTCCCATTTCCTTCATTTCATTGGTGAAGGATTGGACGAGCGTGAAATTTGACATTGAAAGTTTGTTTAATGCAACCGTTGTACCATATCCAGCTTTTCTCGTTAGTATATGTTCATCAACGAGTGCCTTAATCGCTGTCCGCATTGTAACACGGCTGACATTATAGTAATTACATAATTCATGTTCTGATGGAATTAGACTCCCCTCAGCCCATTCCCCTGTTTCGATTCTTGATTTAATGTGATTGCGTACCTGTAGATATAAAGGGACACGTCCAGTTAGTTTCATGTTACCACCCCATGTCATAATTGTATCATTAAAATAATACATTAACAATACAAATAATAAGAAAAAATTATGTTATAATCTATTTGGGTGATATGATGAACTATTTTTTAGGGATTGATGGCGGTGGCACTAAGACCAAAGTCATGATTATCGATGAACAAGAAAATATCGTTTATGAAGGTGTTTCTGGACCTTCTTCTGTTGATACAGTGACGCTTAATGTCACTTTTAATAATATCCTTTCTGCAATCAAACCATTCTTATCAAATGATAACATTCATTTTCTAGGTGTCTTTGCAGGACTTGGTGGAATAGTCTTTGAAGAACAGAAGAAAATTGTTATTAAAGAATTATATAAATTGCCAGGTTTGACTAAAGAGACAAAGATTGATGTCCAAAACGATATGTATAACGCACTCTATTCTGGTCTTCTCTTTGATGAAGGAATGGCACTCATTTGTGGAACTGGGATGGTTGCCTTCGGTAAGAACAAACAAGGTCTCGTTCATAAGTCTGGCGGTTGGGGTTTTAAAGAAGGTGAAATGGGTTCTGGATATCATTTAGGTAAAGAAGCTATCTCTTATGCAATCCGCTGTTATGATGGTCGATTACCTAAAGATGATTTTGCTAAAGAGATTGCAGCAGCAATTGGGATGAATGTCGCCTCTGATATTGTTCCAATCTTTGAGGATCTACACAATAATAGAACTAAGGTTGCAAGTCTCGCACCAATTGTTAGACATTACGCCGATCTTCATCACTCTTATGCGGTTAAAATCTTTGAACGTGCATCTGATGAACTAGCACTTGCAGTAGGTGGCGTCTATAAAACTTTAGGACTTACTAAAACAACCCTTGTTGTTGTTGGTTCACTTGGTAATGTTGATAGTTTACTCAAAAAAAGATTACACCAAAAAGTCCATCAAATCAGTCCAGATATTAAAATCATCGCACCACAAGTTGATCCTGCTCATGCTGCAGCGCTAATGGCATCAAAACTGAAATAAATCAATTTATTGATACAATCCTCTTAATCTAATAACGACAAAAACTTTCTATTTGTTGGATTTGATTGAGAGGGTTTTTTTATGCATCATATCTGCTTGGTGATGATTCAAGGTATATAATATAAAAAAAGTAAAGGTGGTGTTGTGTGTGAAAAAGGTTGTTCCCTCATTGTGGTTTGAACATAACGTTAAGGATGTCTTTGAATATTATACCCATGTGTTTGAAGATATCAAACTGATTGATACAATCAAGTTGCATCAAGGTAGTGAATATGAAACGAATGTTTTATATTTCACACTTCGTGATACCTATTTTATGGCCATGGGAAATGGTCCCTTTAAAATGCACCCATCAATTTCTTTCATGTACGAATTCAATCCTGATGTTGATCAGACTGCGTTGGAAAAAATTAAGAAAACATATAACCTCTTAAAAGAGGGTGGTAAAGTCATTGATGAACTTCAAGAAACAGAATTTGCTAAACTCTATGCTTTTGTAACCGATAAGTTCGGACTTTCATGGCATTTAGCATTAAGATCATCTGATACATATAAAGAAGTCACACCAGTCATGTCTTTTGCTGGTTCCTCTTACGGAAAGGCAAATGAAGGTATAAACTTATATAAGAAAGTATTTAAGGATGTAACCGTATTAAACAGTGATTTTGCAGATAATCATAAACTACGTTTTAGTGATTTCAATCTTTTTAATCATCGATTTGTTGCGATGGATGTTAACGCAGATTACAAAACATCGGAGGCATTATCGTTTCAAATCACTTGTAAAGACCAAGCAGAAATGGATGCTTACTTTGATCCATTATCCTATGATAAAAATGCTGAGGCTTGTGGATGGATTAAAGACAGATATGGCTTTTCGTGGCAAATCGTACCAGAATTTCTTAATCATCTCACATTTAATGGATCAAAAGACGAACAAGATAAAGTTTTTAAAGTTGTTTTTACAATGAAGAAATTGATCTTAGATGAAATGATGAATGCACTTAAAAAATAGTTTGCATTTAATCATGTTGTTGTTATAGATTTTTTTGATCAAAAAAGGTGTATATGCTTAGCACACCTTTTCTTTTAGTTAATTAAATTTATTGGAAGTCGGATGTCAGCTTTCAATAATTTGGAGGAATACCCTCCATTTTTTTAATAGAGCTTGTTTTTCTGTGGACATTTATATGAATTTTTAGAGTTCATATATCAATCAAATGCTTTTTAATCGATTCAATCATTAACTTAATATTGGAAATTTATCTACTATAAGAAGTCTATTTAGCATGTGTGTATCTGTTTTTGGTAATTGGCTTGAATTATTGATTGAGTTAATTTCACCAAATAGATGAGTGGATCCATCGTAAACAAACCAATCATAGTAGTTTTGCACTCCATATTTCATAGTAAAAATAAAATATTCAGTGTCTAAATACTCAATATTGCCATTGCTAACCATTATAGTTTCATCTTCATCGTCAACTGTCGTATAACACTCCCAATAATTACCAATGGTAATATTTTGAATATCTATACTTGCTGTATAATACTCGGATTGATAAACATCATAATAAGGTGTGTAATCCATTAATCCTGTAGTTTTATTATAGTTATCCAACTGATATAATCCAGTCGAAGTATTATAACCATCATGATATCTAAGAACAAATACTTCTAGGTCATCTAACAGCCATAGACCCGGTCCAGTATATTCCCATGAATTGGCAATTCCATCAACTTTATAAAAATTCGGAAATGTTCTCCATCCATTATCTTGAATCTTAATGTATAAGGTGTTTGCTTCATTTCTATTTCTAATATTAATATGTACACCATCAACAGGTCTTACATAAACATCCACATAAGTATAGATTATTGGATTTAACGGGTCAGTAAAAGAATTTCCATATTGATCAACTAATATCGTTTTCTGTGATGAATTAACAATCCAATTAGATGCTGGACTCTGACCATCACCTCCACCTTCACCATCATCATCAAAATAATGGCCAGGTTTTACAGAATACATGCTAGGTGCCAGTGACACTATTGCAACTAACATCATAAAAACGACTAAAACTTTTTTCATGGACTTTACCCCTCTATTTATTTTTATGTGGATTCCTGTAACATCATCTACATAATTAACATTATTATACGCCCTATTCTTTTATATATATACGCC
>JAEYXZ010000068.1 GCA_023431045.1 Bacillota bacterium
GGTCTTGTTACTGCAAGAAGTAGAATGGATAATAAGAAGAATACGATTAGTTGAAGCCAAGGATTTTGATTGAATAATGCGAGAATCAATGCGGGAATAGATGCAATCGAAAACCATACGCTAACAAATTCCACCGTTATAAACTCAATCACGACAGTAATAATAAATACAGCTAACCAAATCCATACTAATTCAGTAACCATGTTATCTTTCCTCCTTCAAGAAAACTTCGAGCACTCGAGCAGATGGGCTCCAAATAGCTTTATATTTTAACCCTTTTTCTGTTAAACTTAGGTTAAATAACTGATCCATATGACCCATGAAGGATTTATTGGTAATTCGTCCGTAGGACGTATGGATGGTTATATTATACTTAGCATGATCTGGTATATCACCACGAATTGCTTCATTCTTTGTGAGTGGTTTGATCAGAATCTTACTGTTTTCTTGATCGTAACCTAGCATCACCTGATGTGCATTATCAAAATATATAATGCCTGGTTTGTTTATTGTGAGGTTCAATGGTGTCAATGTAACAACGATATCTTTTGGTTGTTCGTTATACCAAGTTATACTCATATTTATCACCTTCCACTATCATTATACATTCGATTATTTTAAATGTCAATTAGATTATTAAATATTATTTTAAATTATTTTGCACATAATTTGTAATAATATTTGAATGTGTTATAATGACTGTGATCACTTCGGGGAGCTTTTATTAAAAGCTGAGAGGATTGGTATGACCAATCGACCCGCATACCTGATCTGGGTCATACCAGCGGAGGGATAGTTCATCTTTTCTAACTGTCGATTTCTTTGGTGACCTCAAAGAAATTTTTTTATTTTCTAGGAGGAAAACAAAATGAATCAAACGTTAAGAAAAATAGTCTTAACTTCAGTATTAACAGCACTAGCTGTCGTATTAGGTATTATTATTAAGTTCACACCAGGACTCAATTTTGAGTTTCCCAATGGTGGACATGTCGTTGGGTTATATACACTCCCACTCATCCTAATTGGAATGATTGTTGGTTTTCCATATGGACTCATTGGTGGATTGATTTATGGTCTGGTTAGTTTTTTCTTGGATGGTTATTTAATCCATTGGGGCAGTTTCTTTTTTGATTATATTTTTGCATTTACATCAATTGGGATTGCTGGGGGAATTTTCGGAGGAAAAGCACTTAAGAATTGGCGATATTTTGTTTTAGCTTTTGTTATCGCGTTCTTATTAAGATGGGTATCTCATGGTATTTCTGGTGGTTTATTCTTTGCAGAATATGCACCTGACGGCGTTAATCCATGGTTCTTTTCATTTATTTTATATAACTTACCTTATGTCTTATCGAGTTCAGTCATATCGTTAGTTATTGGTTTAGCACTCAGACCACAATTGATGAGAGTCTTAGATTTGAAGAATTAATTGATCAACCGCTTTTAAATAATCAAGTCTAGGTTGATAAGAAAAAGGAATGGTCAAACAATTATCCTTAAAGAATTCGTAAGGAATTGATTTACGTCCATCTTTTTTGGATGCTTCCCAAAATGGTAGAAGTTGATCGATTGTTAATAAATAATATTCATTATATTGTTTCCATTGGACAATTAAGAAGGCAACCCCACCATGTTCTTTAACATCCTGTAAGTGTTGAATTTGATGGATGTGGACATTAGATAGTGGGAAAGATGTTTTACTATTGGTTTCTTTGGCATCAAAATCGATATAGCGACCTTTATAAAGTCCATTAAAATCGGTGGTTGATGGTGTTCGATAATAAGCCTCAGTAATCTTTGCTTTATTGCGCGCAGGATATGAGACATTCACAACCTGAATTGGGGTAGGTTTCTTATGAATGACAGCGATATGGTTAGAGAGGTAAAAAGCATTTGTTGATTCAATATCTGATTCAAGCGTCATCCCCAAGTTTGCATAATTGGTCGCTTGTTTTATGATTTTCTTTTTATTTGGATAACCAAGCATGATTGATTCCCTTTCGTCTTTAAAACCATTATAACGCAAAATGTGTAAATTTTCTTTTTAAGGGAGAGATTCACAAGTCTTTTTCTAAGCATGACGTTATGACTGTGTTATAATAATAGTAAGATTTAATCGCTACAGAAACAGAGGTTTTTTTAGATGAGTGAAATACGCTTTTTTGCCTTAGGTGGTTTAGGCGAAAACGGAAAGAATATGTATGTCATTGATGTTGACCGTCAATATTTCATACTTGATGCAGGATTAAAGTATCCAACCCAAGAATTATATGGGGTAGATGAAATTATTCCTAACTATAAAATGTTAATCAATATTAAGAGTCGGATCAAAGGGATCTTTTTATCGCATGCCCATGAAGACCATATTGGTGCACTGCCACATATGCTTAATGACTTAAATGTCCCTGTCTACGCAACACCATTTACGATGGAAATTGTTAAAGACTCACTTAAAGAGAAAAATTATAATTTAGAAGAACTCACTTTAAATACCATTTCACAAAACTCAATCATCCGTTTTGGAAATGTGAAAATTACATTCTTTAATACGACACACTCGATTCCAGAAAGTATCGGGATTGCTGTTCATACGATGGATGGTGTGATTGTCTATACTTCAGATTTTTCGTTTGTTCAAAGTGGTCATCCAATGTATCAAACTGACTTTAGAAAAATCAATGAACTCTCAGAAAAGAATGTGATTGCTTTATTAACTGAAAGCTTAGGGTCAACGCTCATTCAAGATGGCGGTATTAGTGACACTTTAAACCATAAGATTAATTCTGTCTATGCAAATGCTGAAGGCCGAATCATTGTCTCTTTATTCTCATCTGATTTAATGAAAATCCAACGAATCATTGATGTCTCACTTGCCCATCATAAGAAAATTGCGATTATTGGAAGAAGAGCACAACGAATTGTTGATATCGCGATTGAAAAAGGGTATTTAAATATCCCAGAATCATCACTTGTAAATTTAAGATTTATCGACGACAAAAATAAAAACGATCAAAATAATTTAGTCTGTTTAGTTACAGGTAATCGTCATGAACCATTCTTTATGTTACAAAGAATGTGTAAAAAACAAGATCGTCTCATCCATATTAGTGAAAATGATACGATTCTCTTAATGACTGCACCAGTTCCAGGAACTGAAAAGATGGCTGCAAAGACACTTGATGTTCTATACCGCTCTGATGCACAAATCAAAGTGATTGATAAACGCTTATTAGCATCCGCTCATGCGACTGCTGAAGAAATTAAAATGATGATTAATTTGTTAAGACCAAAATACATCATTCCAACCATTGGAGAATATCGTCATCAATATGGTGTAAAAACGTTAGCTGAATCACTTGGATATACAGATGATCATATCTATCTACTTGATAATGGTGACTCATTTAATATTGAAACAGACAAAAAACCATTTGTCTCAAAAGGTGAAATAAAGACTGGTGATATTTTAATTGATGGAACTGCAGTTGGAGATGTCAATGATTTTGTTATGCGTGATCGTGAACTTTTAGCTGCTGATGGTGTATTAATGGTGGTTGCTAATGTTGACCCTAAACAAAAGGCTATACTAGGGGATGTTGAAGTCGTTAACAAAGGTTTTGTATATATGACTGAAGAAGCTCAATTAGTCCCTCAGATTAAAGAAATCTTTATCGCTGTATCAAACAAACACTTAAAAGGTAAATATGTCAATTGGAATGAATATAAACTTGAAGTTCGTGATGAAATTTCGAAGTACTTATATTCAGAAACTAGAAGAAGACCGATTACTATCCCAGTGATTATCTCAACTGAAAGAAACTAAAAACCACATCGTAAGATGTGGTTCTTTTTAATATCCTTTGAGTTTATCAATTAATTTTTTTCGCTCAGCAAGGGCTTTTTCATAGGGTGCAGTTTCTTTTGGTTTATAGTACTTTTTGTTCAATATTTTCTCAGGTAAATACTTTTGATCGTTTAGTCCACTCTCTTCATTATGAGGGTAATGATAAACCTCAGGATGCGTCTTTAGATATTTATTATCAACATGTCTTGGTATATCACCAGTTTCACCTTGACTAAAGTCTTCTAAAGCTTGATCAAGAGCAACAAGTGCAGTATTGGATTTTGGTGAGATTGCCATATCTATCACAACATTTGAAAGTGGAATTCTTGCCTCAGGAAATCCTAAGAGTTTAGCTGTTTGTGTTGCGGCTAAAACTTTTTGACCAATGGTTGGATTGGCAAGTCCAATATCTTCATAAGCAATCACAAGCAGTCTTCGAATAATGACTTCTAAATCACCTAGTGTAATTAATCGTGCAAGATAATGT
>JAEYXZ010000003.1 GCA_023431045.1 Bacillota bacterium
GGTTTACTCATGAAAAGAACCTATCAACCAAGTAAAATTAAGCATCAAAGAACACATGGATTTAGAGCTCGTATGGCGACAGCAAATGGTCGTAAAGTACTCGCAAGAAGAAGAGCTAAAGGCCGTCACGTATTAACTGTATAATTGAATCTATCAATTTTAAAAAACTCGGACTACTCGATAAATTGAACGATATATGATATTGTTTTATTGAGTAGTTTTTATTTATTTAAAAGAGGGGTTTCATGAATCGTACATATAGTGTCAAAAAACAGGAAGAAATTGATCAAATTTTTTCAGCTAAAAATTCATACGGAAATAAAGAGTTTGCTATCTATATAAAAGATCATGATTATCCGCATTTTAGATTTGCATTATCGATTGGTAAAAAGTTTGGAATTGCTGTATTAAGAAACAAAGCAAAAAGACAAATACGAGCAATCTTAACAACCCATAAGAATCAAATTGATCAAACGAAAGAATTCGTTATTGTGATTAAACCAAGAGTTAAAGAATTGAGATTCAAAGATATTAATGAATCATTATTAAAGATGATGAATAAAGCAAAATTAATGATAGAAGAGGATTAAAAATGCGTAAAATATATGTTTTACTTACAGTGTTAGCATTAACTCTAGTACTGTTTGCGTGTAGCCCTGATACAAGCCAAATTGGTGCGTTCATTGTACCAAATAAAATTGTTTATACTGAGGCTGAAACAACCGTCTCCGGTGGCATTACTGTGCCATCAATCGAAATTGATGACTTTAGTTATTATGCATTAAGAAAGAATAACACAGTCACTAAAGAAACCATTAACTTAGGAACCGATGTTACCTTTACTTCTGAAGGTCTAGGTATTGTCAGAGTTAAAGTTAAAGATGAATTCTATCGCGTGTATCTATATCAAGCACCACTAGAATTTTCAACTGAAGGTGAACTTCAATTATGGGTAACTGGTGACTTTGATCGTGTGGATGAAATTGAACCAGGTGATGTCACTTCATCAACCATTCTTAAGGTTAATGAAGGTGGTGGAGTTTACTACCGAGTAACCGGAACACCTCTCAATGATTTTGAAGATGATCTAACAGAGTTTGACTTTGGTTACTACTCTGTTGGTGCACTTGCTTTTAATCCATCATTAACAGAGGCACAAAAGACGCTAGCTGTCCAAAAGCTTTTATTAACACCGCAAGCAAGTAAAGTTAGCTTTGATTCTTTTAGAATCATGTCAGCAAATTATAATACAACTTCAAACGATGGTGTTACATTATCAGAAATTGATGAAGATTGGATTACCTATCCTGAAGGATATGAACAAAATATCTTCAAAATGGCTTCAAGTAATGCAATTTCAATTCATAATGGCACATTTAGTACAACCATTAATAATACAACCTATAAACCAATTGATAATGAATTACCAATTAACTGGAATTTAGAACACAATCTGATGGGTTATATTTGGGATTTTGCCTTAATTATTCCAATTTCATTCATAATGTCCTTCTTTGGTGGACTCTTCGGGCTTAATAGTTTCGCGATTGGTATTATATTTGCAACCATCATCGTTAGAACTCTCGCATGGCCAATTTATGCTAAAACCAATGATATGAGTATTAAGATGGCTGTTGCACAACCAGAAATGGCAAAACTTCAACAGAAATATCAGATGCGAAAAGATCCGGCCTCGCAACAAAAGATGCAAATGGAAATGATGGCTTTATATAAGAAACACGGAATTTCAATTCTTGGATGTTTCACACCACTGATGCAAATGCCTTTATTCCTTGCGATGTTCCAAACCGTTTATCGTATCACTAGAGCTGGTGGGGTATTTACTGAACATGTTTCACAAACATCAATCTTCGGCTTAGATTTCTTAAATCTATCAACCGGCGGTTGGACCGAACCATTCACTTATGTCCTTGCAGCAATTGTTGGTGTAACGATGTTCTTACTTCAAAAGATTGCATCTAAGAAACCAAGTTATGCTAAAAACACTGGCACACAAGTAAAAACCGATCAACAAGCTCAAACCGAAAGAACCATGAAGATGGTATCTTGGATCATGGTTGGTATGATGGTCTTAACAACAATGGCATCCGTCAATGCACTTGGATTCTATTGGGTTATTGGTAACTTATATTCATTAGGCCAAACATTAATTAATAGAAGATTAAACGAAAAGAAATACGAAAAAGCTAAAAACGCACAATCGATTGTTTAAGGAGGGGTAATTAAACATGTTGAAAAAAGTTGAAATAGAAGCTAAAAATCCAGTTGAGGCAATGAAAAAAGCAACCGAACTATTAAAGATTGCTGAAAATAAAATCCAATTGGACGTTGTTAAAGAGAAAAAAGGATTGTTAGGTTTTGGATCATCAACCACATTCACTGCAACACCAAAGATTGAAATAACAACTGAAGGTAAAGCCTATCTAGATGATATTATTGGTGCTCTAGGCATTGATGCGAAGATGGAAATTAGAAAAATTAGCGAAAATGAAATCTTTTACCGTGTTCAATCAACCGAAAATGCATTACTCATCGGTAAAGATGGAAAAACCTTACTTGCACTTCAAACATTGCTACGCAATCACTTAAGTACTTTTGTTGATGAACCATTATTAATTACTTTAGATATCGGTAATTATCACGAAAATCGTAAGAGACAACTTGAAATTCTTGCAACAAAGACTGCTAAAGATGTTGCAAGAAGCAGAATTGCAGTAAAACTTGATCCAATGAATGCATTCGATCGTCGAATTATTCATGCGAAACTTTCAGAATGGCGTGATGTTGAAACCGAATCTGAAGGTGAAGGTGAAGAGCGCGCAATCATTATTCGTCCTAAGAAAAACAACTAAACATGAGTACATGGTGCATACCATGTGCTTTTTGTTATAAAATGAAAATATGAAGATATTTAAAAAGATAGTCAAATGGTTTTTCATCTTAATCTTGTTCCTCATTTTTTATAGCTTTGGATCAACGCTTTTTGAGCACGTTCAAATTAGTCAAATGGTTGATGAGTTTAAATCACGAGCTTATGATTCATATGAACTTAATGGTTTTACTTACCATCCGGTCAAGCGTGAACACGATTATGAACTCTATGATGAAAGAAATGTTTTCTCAGACGCTGCTAAAATGCGTCCAGGTGTTGAAGGCGATGTTCTAGCCACTCAAGACTCACCATTTCCTTATGTTCCAGTCGTTCATGAGTTTGTTAGTTTCTATTTTGGTGGTCATGCCGCATTAGTATCAGGACCCAATAACATCATTCAATCAACAGGTGTACCACCCAATGGATTTCTTGATTTTCCACATATGTGGAAGGTTATAACCCATCCCGGATTTGATACCGATAATTCCTTAAGTGTTGCTGCAACGGAAACGAATAATTATTGGCTTCAAAAAATGCGTAATGAGTCCCACGCAGAGTATCCGTATTATGGTGAATATTACCGAGAAAAAATCTTCACATTAAGACCTAGATATAGTGATATATCGACGATTGATGAGGAAGTTGATGAATTACTAAATTTTGGTCAATCACTCGTTGGTCGTGGTTTATATAACTACTTATGGATTTTTGATACAGAGTATAAATACTATTGTTCAGATTTAGTATCAAGGGCGTTTGAAACAATGAGTAAAAAGACGAATCGATCATATAACCTCAATCAAGATGGTTTCATCACAACGATCAATGATATTATTATTTCAAAGGATGTCTATTTAACAATCTTTAAAGAGACAGTTAATGATGAGATCCATATTTATTATTTAGAAGATGTCGTTTAAGGGGGGTATTTTAATGACTGAAGCAATCATCACATTAAGCATATTAAGTGGATTATTGGCCATCGGAATGGTGGTTATGTTGGTTTTATTCCTTAAAAGAAAACCACAACAAGATGATATCGAACAAAGAGGCCGTAATCAACAGGAAGTTTTATCCAAAATTGAAGCTCTTAAAGCAGAAATAGCAAGCGAAATTGTCACAGTTAATTTAAAGAGTCAATCAGAAATTCAAAAAGAATTAAACGCATTTAAAGATACCGTCACAACAAAAGTGACAGAAAACGTTAATACCATCAATGAAAAGGTTGAATTACGACTCAAAGAAGGTTTTTCAACAACCGATACCTTATATAAAGGTATAACCGAAAGATTAGCCGTTATTGATTCGACCCAAAAGAACATCGAAAAATTAGCAACAAACGTCGATGAACTTTCCTCACTCTTATCAGATAAGAAACTTAGAGGGATGTTTGGTGAGGGTCAGCTTTATCAAATTCTTGATAATGTTTTCGGAGAAGGAAATACAAACTCCTTTGAAAAACAAAAGATGTTATCAAATAATACGATGGTTGATGCACTACTCCATGGTCCAGTTGGTGTTGGAGATATCGCAATTGACTCTAAATTCCCACTTGAAAACTATTTATTAATGAATAATGACGATGCATCTAAAGATGATCGTAATAAAGCTGAGAAGGACTTTAAAATCAATATTAAGAAACATATTGATGATATCTCAGGAAAATACATTATTAAAGGTGAAACGGCCGATCAAGCCATCATGTTTATTCCAGCTGAGGCAATCTTTGCAGAACTACATGCTAAATACCCAGAATTAATTAGTTATGCACAAGAAAAACACGTTTGGATTACATCTCCGACGACACTTGTCTATATGTCAACGATGATTTATGTTATCGCATCCAATGTTGAACGTGAAAAATCAGCAAAGAAAATGCTTGATGAAATCGAAAAATTACTCTCTGATTTCAGATTATTCTATGAAAGATTCCAAAAAATCAAAGGAAATATCCAAACCTTAACTAAAACAACCGATGATGCTGAAAAAACACTCAATCGGGTTAACAATAAAGTCGCAAAGATAGCAAAAGCTGATTTTGAACTACTTGAAGAACACCAAGAAGAGTAAAAAAAAGACACATTTTGTGTCTTTTATTTTAATAAATCATCGCCTTTAACTTCACTTCTTTGAATCGGCTTCCAACTTGATTTAAATAGAATACCACAAGTAATTCCTAGTGCATATAAAATCATAAATAAAGGAAACAACAAGATGCCTTTAATGATGTTCCAAGGCTTAGCTTTAATTCGTTTTTTCTCTAGAATATAGACCAATAACGCTTGAAAAATAAATGGAATAATAAATCCAAACAACAAAATCATTCCAAGTAGTGATAAGGCACTCATGCCAGCCTGTTGACTTATTGAGAATTGATAAAAGAGGTTATATGTATAGTAGAACGGGAACCAAATCACTCCAACGAGCGCCATTGGGATAAAAAACTCAGTTAAAAATAGATCTAAATAATAAAGTTTTCCAGTCGTTAAAAACTTAAATAAACAAGGAATTCCATATCTAAAAAAAGTATAGATTAATCCTCGCCCCATTCTCATGTTTCGTCTGAAAGTATCCTTAATCGTTTGAGGCTGATCATCATAAAACATGGCATCTTTAACGTAGTAAGATTTAGTCCCATGAATCAATTCATCGAGTGCAAAATCAACGTCTTCACTAATCCCCATATGTTTCCAACCCTGATTTTTTTCAATAATTGATGATGAAATCATCATCCCAGGACCAGTTAATAATTGACTAAGACCAAGTGCACTTCTAACATGACATGAAAAACGATTATCTCGAATATACCAAAGTCCTGAGATAGCAGCAATCACGTTATCATCTAAGTTTTTAGCATTATTGTACCCTTTAGCAAGTTTTGCACCAGCACTATAAGCTTTATTCATTTCTAGTAAGTAATTCGATTCAACGATATTATCAGCATCAAACTTAACATAAAAATCATAACCGCGATTAAGTTTCATAATCTCATTAAATCCAAACTTCAAAGCATAGGCTAAACGATGGTGATTTGGATTAGTATCAGTATGCTTAAAAACAGTTGCACCTAATGATGTTGCAATCTCTGCAGTTTGATCTGTGCAATTGTCAGCAACAACAAAGACATCATAAAGTTCTTTTGGGTAATTAAGTTCATTAAGAGATTTTAATAAGTCTCCAATCACACCCTCTTCATTTTTTGCACAAATAACAATGCCAACCTTATGTCTTTTATCAGTATTTGGGTACTTTTTTGCGGGTAGAAAGAAAAAGATGATAAAGATTAATTGTGTTGCAAAGCCAATCATAAATAAAATTAAGATGACTTCATTGATTTGACTAAATACTTGATGCACACTGATCAACCCCTTGATGTTTGTCCTATTCTTATCATATCATATGCTAATTTGATATAAATTGAATGTTATAAGCGAAATTCATTCTTGTTTCAAAGGGTAAATCATAGTATAATCTATATGAAATCGATGATAAGAAGAGTACGGTTAATTTACTTTATAAGAAGAGAGTCAATATTTGGTGAAATTTGACAAAGTTGTAACCCGAAAAACCCTTTGAGAGACTGAAGAAAATCAAAAGATGAGTAGAACAGTCCGTAACCCTTGCGTCAAAAGGAAAGATGAGTGCCAGGTAACTGGAACTAAGGTGGTACCGCGACTTTAGTCGTCCTTAGGGTGTTTTTACCTAAGGATTTTTATTTGCAAGGAGGAAGAAAATGAAATTAACAGTAAGAAAAATATATCAAGATCCACAAAAATACGCCAATTCAACGGTTCTTTTACAAGGTTGGATTAGAAATCACCGCGATCAAAAGGAATTTGGATTTATTAATTTGAATGATGGTTCTTTTTTTGAAACGATCCAGGTTGTTTATGAAAGAGAAAACACCGAAGACTTTGATGCAGTAACGAGATTAACAATAGGATCTTCAATCGAAGTTGTTGGAAGATTAGAGTTAACACCAGATCGTAATCAACCATTTGAAATTAAAGCTCAAAAAGTAACTTTAATTGGTCATGCAGATGAAACATTCCCAATTCAACCTAAACGCCACACGCGTGAATTTTTACGTGAAGTTGCTCATTTAAGACCACGCACAAATTTATTCTCAGCAGTTTTTAGAGTGCGTAGTATTGCAGCTTTTGCGATTCACAAGTTTTTCCAAGATCGAAACTTTGTCTATGTGAATTCACCAATAATTACTGCAAATGACGGTGAAGGTGCTGGAGAAATGTTCCAAGTAACAACACTCGACTTAAAGAATCCACCAAAAATTGATGGTGAAATTGATTATTCTAAGGATTTCTTTGGAAAATCAGCTAATTTGACAGTAACCGGGCAATTAGAAGCTGAAGCGTATGCACTTGCATTCCGTGATGTTTACACATTTGGACCAACCTTTAGAGCAGAAAATTCAAATACAACGACTCATGCTTCAGAATTTTGGATGATTGAACCAGAAATCGCATTTGCTGATCTAGAAGATGATATGCAACTGATTGAAGATATGGTTAAGTCAGTTGTTTCATATGTTCTTGATCATGCTAAAGAAGAAATGCAATTCTTTGATAAGTTTGTGCAAAATGGTATTCTACAAAAACTAAACGATATCATTAGCAGTAAGTTCCATCGTGTGACACACAAAGAAGCGATTGATTTATTAATCAATTCAAACGTCAAATTCGAAAACAAACCACGTCATGGAAAAGATTTAGCACGTGAACATGAAAGATACCTAACTGAAACGTATTTTAAAGCTCCGGTCTTTGTAACAAACTGGCCCAAAGACATTAAAGCCTTCTACATGCGTCTAAATGATGACCAAGAAACCGTTGCAGCAGTTGACCTACTTGTTCCTGGTAGTGGTGAACTCGTTGGTGGATCTCAAAGAGAAGAACGACTTGATCTTTTAGAGAAGCGAATGGCAGAAATGAATGTACCAAAACACGACTTAGAGTGGTATCTAGATTTACGTCGTTATGGTGGATGTAAGCACGCTGGATTCGGCTTAGGATTTGAAAGATTATTGATTTATTTAACAGGCGTTGAAAACATTAGAGACGTCATTCCATTCCCAAGAACACCGAAGAACATATTATTTTAAGTAAAAGTACCGCTTGGTACTTTTTCTTATGTAAATATTATCAAGCAACAAGGTGATAAAATTACGATAAAAGCATTATTGAGAAAATAATGTAAAATTCATGTATTAAAAACTTTATTCGCTTGTAATTTTACCCCCTTTATCATATAATGATAGATGAGTTGGGGGAACCGGAGCATATGAAATTAAACAATATTAGTTTCACTTCAAAGACCACATCAAATACCAACGAACAATTCGTTTCTTTTTTACTTTCTTACTAAACGTCCATTAATAGGGGCGTTTTTTATATATCAAGACAGCATTAAAG
>JAEYXZ010000097.1 GCA_023431045.1 Bacillota bacterium
GCATAAGCCATGTTCTGTTTCGTATTTCTACTAGTGACTATTTATCTCAGGTTAAACCTGCAAGATGATTCGTTAAATTTCAAATCATCTCATGCCCCTACCAAATTTGGGTTGCTGACTTGAGGGGTTTACCGCGTTTCAGTCTTTGAATTTCTTCAAAGCATCGTCTCTGTGGCACTTTATGAGCATTAATCATAGATGATACCATCCTTAGATTGAATCGCTCGCCGTTATGATGAATCATACCCTAAGTTATTTGTTCCTTAGGCACAAACACTACATGCATCTCAGCATGTGTCAGCATGGACTTTCCTAACCAAGTTGCCTTGGCTCAATCACCTTCCACTAAACTAGCATTGATATTCTATATGATTAATATTGAAATGTCAATCTTACTGTGCGTCTTTTCTTGAAAGGTCAACGCGTTCTTTTTCATCGATTTTAACAACTTTAACGATGACTTGATCACCAACAGATACTTTACCTTCTAGTGATTCAGTTCTTTCTTTAGCCCATTTAGAGATATGGATTAAGCCTTCTGTTCCAGGGAAGATTTCTGCAAACGCACCTTGAATTTTCTTGCCTTCTTTATCCATTAATAAACGAGTAATTTTAGCTTCGTAAATTTCGCCAACTTTAGCTTCACGAACGAGATTTAGAATGTATTCTGCAGCTTTATTAATCCATACTGAATCCGTATGCATAATGAAGACACGACCATCTTGTTCAATATCAATTTTGACATTGTTGTGATCTTCAATAATTTGAGTGATAATCTTACCACCAGCACCAATGACATCACGGATCTTATCTGGTTTGATTTGAATCATCTTAACTTTTGGAGCATAAGCTGATAAATCAGGTCTAACTTCAGAAATCGTTTCATTCATGTGAGCTAAGATGTGAAGACGACCAATTCTTGCTTGTTCAAGAGCTTCTTGCATGATTTCTCTTGTAATACCTTGAATCTTGATATCCATTTGTAAAGCAGTAATACCATCTTTTGTTCCAGCGACTTTAAAGTCCATATCGCCTTCATGGTCTTCCATACCTTGAATATCACTTAAAATTGTATAATTTTTACCATCTGAGATTAATCCCATTGCAATACCAGCAACTGGTGACTTAATTGGTACACCTGCAGCCATTAATGCCATCGAACCAACACAGATTGTTGCTTGTGATGATGAACCATTAGATTCAAGAATTTCTGATACGATACGAATCGAGTAAGGGAATTCTTCTTCACTTGGTAAGACTTGAAGTAACGCTCTTTCTCCTAATGCACCATGACCAATTTCACGACGACCAGGTCCACCATAACGACCAGTTTCACCAACTGAGAATGGAGGGAAGTTATAATGTAACATGAAACGTTTAGTAACTTCTTCTAATTCAAGACCATCAATAATTTGATTTTGTCCTAATGAACCAAGAGTTACAACACCTAAAGCTTGGGTTTGTCCACGTGTAAATAATGCAGAACCATGAGTTCTTGGTAAAATATCAACACGTGAAGATAATGGTCTAATTTCATCAACTTTTCTACCATCTGGACGTACTTTATCTTCAGTAATTAGTCTTCTAACTTCTTTTGTCACAATTGCATCAACTACACGGCCAACTTGACCTAAGAATTCCTTTGATGCATCAAGATCTAAGACTTTAACACCTTCAACATCTTTAAAGAAGTTGACGTTTTCAAAATGGCTTAATGTATTTGCTTTAATTGTATCAATTGCTTCATAACGTTCTAATTTATCAACAATAGAAACTGCTTTGATTAAATCGTTTTCAGCAAAGTCTTTAACTTTTGCTTCAACTTCAGGATCTGTCTTTAATAAATCAGGGGTAACTTTTTCAATGCCAGCTGCTTTTTCAATGGTTAATTGGAAATCACAAATGGTTTTGATTGCTTCATGACCAAAGATGATTGCTTCCAACATATCAGCTTCTGAAACTTGTTTAGCACCTGCTTCAACCATGTTTATTGCATTCTTTGTACCTGCAACAGTTAGTTCGATATCTGAGACTAATAATTGTTCTGGGGTTGGATTCAAGATGAATTCGCCGTTAACACGACCCACATTCACCGATGCAACTGGTCCAAGGAATGGAATATTAGAAATTCCAAGTGCAATGGATGATCCAATCATTGCAGCGACTTCACTGGATGTATTTGGATCTGCTGATAAGACGGTATTAACGATTTGAACTTCGTTTCTAAAACCTTCTTCAAATAGTGGTCTAATTGGTCTATCGATTTGTCTTGAAACTAGTGTTTCATGTTCTGAAGGTCGACCTTCTCTTCTTAAGAAACCACCAGGAATTTTACCTGCTGCATAAAGTTTTTCTTGATAGATAACCATCAATGGGAAAAAGTCTTGAGTAGATGCAACATTTTTAGATACGACCGTTGATAATACAACTGTATCTCCGTAGTACACTAATGCAGCACCATTGGCCTGCTTAGCGACTTCACCAATTTCAACTCTTAGTGGATGTCCAGCTAGAGTTGTTTCAAAAATTTGTTTTGACATTTGATATAAAATCTCCTTCATTTTATATTTGACTTTTATATATTTTTTTGCCTTACTTATTATATCATTAATTACTTGTTATGAGCCTATAAAAGAGATTAAGTGCAAAAAAAAGACTCCATTATGGAGTCTTTTACACTTATCGTCTTAATCCGAGTTCGTTGATTAAAGCTGAATATCTTTCTACATCCGTAGCTCTTAAGTATTTAAGAAGATTACGTCTGCGTCCGATTTTCATGAATAATCCGCGTTTTGAGTGGAAATCGTGAACATGTAATTGTAAATGTTCGTTTAACTCATTGATTTCATGAGTTAAGATTGCGATTTGAACTTCTGGTGAACCTGTGTCACCAGGAAAACGAGCGAACTTTTCAACAAGAGCTTTTTTACTATCTTTCGAAAGTGCCATTTTGTCCTCCTTAGTCTCGAATAACTGAAGATCAGTACGGCTAACACTGTCCTCGTTATCGACCTATGCCATCATAACATATTTGAAAATGAAATGCAACATTTTCGTGAAAGTTTACATTAAATTTTAATAAATTGATCCACATTTAGGATAAAAACGGTTGCTCCACCGACAGAAACCTCGATTGGAAGTGCAGAAAATGCACCAAATTCATTGACAATCGCATTTGGTACGATTTTATTTCTAGTTTTAGAATAGCGTTCGATGATGTCTAACACTTCGGTTACTTTCTCATCATTGACACCAATTAAGAACGTTGCATTGCCTTCTCTTAAGAATCCACCCTTAGTGGAAAGACGGGTAGCGAAGAACTTTTCTTGGACTAGACCTTTCTGAACTTTATTGGCATCATCATTGGAAACTACAGCGACAATTAATTTCATGGTGACCCCCTTCTTTAATTACATTTTAACATAATTCACATCTTTTTTGCTAATGTATAGACTTTTTTAACATCTTTTTTGATTTGTTTAACAAGTGCATCGACATCGTCATACTTTTCTTCATCTCTTAAATATTGATCAAAGTAAATGGTGATTTCTTCATCATATAAATCACCTTCAAAATCCATGATAAATACTTCTAGTTTTCTTGTTGTACTATAGTTTAAGGTTGGATTATGTCCAAGATTTGCACATCCAAGATAGGTCTTGCCTAAATATTTTACTTTGACAGCATAAATACCGATCTTAGGAAGATAATACTGACCATAATCAATATTAGCTGTTGGAAATCCCATCATTCGACCAACTTTGTTTCCGTGCACCACTTTACCATGAATTGCATATGGTTTATTTAATAAGATCTTTGCAGTTTTAACATCCCCATTATCAAGTAATGTTTTAATATATGTTGTTGAAATTCTTGTTTGACGATAAAGCATATCCGGTAAAGTGACAACTTCAAAATGAGTTGCTAAATCATTGACGTTACCACTGCCACGATGACCAAACTTGAAATCTCTACCCACGATGACTCGTTTAACATTAATACTTTTGAGAAATTCGACAAACGCTTGAGCTGATAACTGTGAAAACTCTGCATTAAAATCAATGATGATAAAATAGTCTAATCCCAGTTTAGATAAAAACTCATATTTATCATGGTTATCCATTAATGTCGGTCGATATTGTTTTGTGATAAACGAGACTGGATGTGGGAAAAAGGTCATTGCAGCGGATTTTGTATCACTATATGATGTTGCCTTTGAAATGATATTTTGATGTCCCAAATGGACACCATCAAAATTACCAATAGCAAGTGTTAATGGTTCTGTATTTTTAATGGTTTGATAGTTACCTTCAAGTTTAATCATGGCTCTCCTCAAAATAAATAAAATATTCGATATTGTTTTGTATTAGGTATTGGTTCATATGCTGCAATATAATCACCATTCTGATTAACGACAACAAACGATTGCTTGAGTGATGTTTGTCTTTCATCTAAAATCACACCATTTTTAACGAGTCCCACCATATAATCATTGAGTTCTAATTTGGGGTAATGATTAAAAGGTACTTCATGACTAATTAAATCATTTTCTGTAATTTGATCAAGTGTTTTTGCTACATTGACATCATATTGTTCGATTCGTGTTCTTCGTAAGGATTCAAGTGCACCATAGGTGTTTAGTTTCTCACCTAAATCAAATGCTAAACTTCTGATATAGGTACCAGATGATACATCAACGCTAAAGGTTAATTTCTGATTTTCAAATCCTTTATTTTCAAATCGAGAAATATAAACTTCTTTAGGCGATAGTTTGATTGTTTTACCTTTACGTGCAGCTTCATATGACTTGATGCCATCAACCTTTTTAGCTGAGTATTGTGGTGGCATTTGTAAATAAGTAGGCACAAAGGATTGCATCACTTGATTTAATTCTTTCTCATCAAGTGAATGATGCTTTTCTTCAATGATTTTTCCGGTGATATCATATGTATCATAATGAGTTCCAAAAACCATCACACCTTCATAGCTCTTATGAGCACCGATGAGACGATCGGATAGTTTTGTTGCCTTTCCAAGAAGAATAATCATCAATCCAGTAGCAAATGGATCAAGAGTTCCTGCATGTCCTACTTTATTCACTTTGAACTTTTTCTTGATAATCGCAACCACATCATGTGATGTGTAACCTGCTTCTTTATCAACTAGCAACAATCCGTCCATTTTTTCACCTAATCTTATTATAACAAATTATGGTAAGAAAAAAGGCTACGAGTAGCCTTTAAGTCGATTACTTGTGTTCTGCTAACCACGCAACTAGTTTTTCTTTTGGTTGATATCCAGATGTTCTTGCAACTTCCTTACCATCTTTATATAAAACAAGTGTAGGAACTGCTCTTATACCTGTATCAATGGCTTGTTTACGATATTCATCAATATCTAACTTGATAAATGGAGTATCTGGTTGCTCAGCACTAATTTGTTCTAATACTGGCATTAACATTTTACATGGTCCACACCAGGTTGCAAAGAAATCAACTAATACCAGACCTTGTTTATCAACGATTTCTGAAAAATTTTCACCTTTATATTGTTGCATAAACTAAAACCTCCTCTTAACTATATTTATATTATATACTTTGAATTCGAAATTTTCAAAATATTTCGCTTAAATTAAAGTGAAATGATTGTCACACCGTTCAATCCTTCACCAGCACCACCGAATCTATGGGATTTTATGTAAGGTGATTCCTTGATGTATGCCAACACTGCTTTTCTAACTGCACCAGTACCAAAACCATGAATAATTCGAATTGATGGTAGGTTTGATAAAATCGCTGAATCGATTGCTTTATCAATGGCTGGTTTAACATCTTCATATTTAAAACCTCTTAGATCAAGTTCCATTGATCCTTCTTTAGCACGGGTTTCACCACTAAATTTAACCTTACGGACGGTTTGAGATTTTGATTTAGGTGCTTGAGTCTTAACTAGATCTGAATTGGTAAATTCGAGTTCGAATTGACCAAAATTAACAATCCATCCATCTTTCTTAGCTGCTTTGATGATACCTTCTTGTTGATATGGTTTGATGTAAACATGATCACCAACATGAAGTTCTTCATCAATAATCTCGGTGTTAATGGTTTGTTCACTCTTGAGTTGATGCTTGATTGCTGCAACTTCAGGTTTTGTTAATGAATTCTTATTGACTAATGATTCCATTAATTCAAGAACCTCTTGTTTCATCTTCTCAATTCTTGCATATTCTTTGTCTCGAATCTTATCAAGCATTTGAGTTTTTTCTTTTTCAAAACTTAAGTTCTTTTGTTCAAAGTGTGATCTTTCTTTTGATAATCTTTGTTTCTCTAGTAAAGTTGATTCTTTGAGATTTGCTAACTCATTTTGTTCAGTGGATAGTTTTTCAAGCATTTTAGCAAGATTTGTCTGGCGACCTTGAAGTAACAATTTAGCATGATCAATGACACTTGATTTTAAGCCTAAGCGATTTGCAATAGCAATCGCATGTGACGAACCTGCAACACCTAATTGAAGTTTATAGAGTGGTTTTAATGTCTCTTCATCAAATGCCACACTCGCACTTAAAATATCATCATGTTCGAATGCATACATTTTAAGTTCACTATAGTGGGTTGTTAGAATAATTCGACAATCTTTTTTTCTTAATTCATCAATGATTGCAATCGCTAATGC
>JAEYXZ010000110.1 GCA_023431045.1 Bacillota bacterium
CCATATATGTATACAGATTTAGTAGAAGTCTTTAATTATTTATCATCGAGTGAGTTTTTAACTGGCTTTGGAATTGTTCAAGGGGTTCCTGGTCCAATGTTTGGTTTTAGTTCCTTTGCGGGTGGTATGGCTTATCGTGATGGTGGTGTAGTCCTCCAAACGTTTTCGGCAATTCTTGCTAGTGTTTCTATCTTTTTACCTGGAACATTACTGATATTCTTTGTTTATCCCATTTGGTCTGAAATTAAAAAGATCAATTGGTTTCAAAATGCACTAAAAGGAGTTGGTCCCGTAGCAATAGGACTCATTGTATCAAGTGGTTTTATATTATTAAACTCAATTGGTTATCAGTGGGACTACTTATTAGTGATTGGACTTGTATTCTTAGTTTTATGGTCTAAAAAAATACCTTCCCCAGTCATCGTATTATTAGTTATTCTAGCTGGTTACTTAGTCACAATGATTTAATGTAGTAATAAAAAAGTAAAACTCTGGGTTGACCAGAGTTTTTTATTTAAGTTCGAGATATTTTTTTGAAGTGAGTTGTTTTGTTTCTTTAGGGATATCGAGTTTTAGAATACCGTCAACAAATTCACCGTGCAGATCATCTAATTTAACTTGACCAACATAGAAGCTTCGTTTGATCATACCATAGTATCTTTCACGATGAAGGAATTTACCATCTTTTTCGTCTTTTTCATCAGACTGTCTTTCGGCTTCGATGGTTAAATAACCATCATCAATACTTACTTTGACATCCTCCTTCTTGAATCCTGGCATTTCAACGTGTAATTGATAGCTGTGATCGGTTTCTTTGATATCAGTTCTCATGAGGTTACCATTTTGTGTTAATGGTAATTTGAATTCATCAAAAAGGCTATCAAAAATATCTCGATCTCGTTTCCATAAACTTAACATAATGTCTCCTCCTTTAAGTTTATTTGAATAAGTTTTCTTATTCATATATATTATAACTCGAATTATTGGCAGTGTCAATACTAGAGTGCCAATTATTGATATAAAATAACAATTTTGTTAAATATGTTATGATATTAATATCATAGTATATGGAGTTTATATGAATTCAATTGACTTAAATATCCCGAAATCTTTTCTAAATCAAAATATCAGATCATTTTTAAATGATTTTCATGTTGGTAAAAAGACCATTTATCAATATTCATCCAATCATTGTTTATTGATTAATGGAGTCGCTGTTAATTCTGAATATGTGATTAAAGAAAATGATCATTTATCCATCAAACTCATTCCTGAGGACAACTTTTATGATGCAGATACCCCAATTGAGATGATTTATGAAGATCAAGATATTGTCATTGTAAAAAAACCAGCTGGAATTCTTGTTCACACGGATGGCGTTAATTATGATTCACTTTCTGATCGAGTAAATACATATTATCAAAAAAAAGGTTATCATCATTCGGTATTACCAGTTCATCGTATTGATGTTGAAACAAGCGGTATGATTGTTTTTGCAAAACACTTTATCTCACTTGCTGACCTTTCATATCAGTTTGAAAACCGACTTGTCGAAAAAACCTATCTTGCGATTGTAGAAGGCGAACTCGTAAAACAAAGAGGAACGATTAAGAAACCGATTATTAATGAGAAGGGAACCAATCGAATGATGATTGGCTATAAAGGAGATCCAGCAATCAGTCATTATAAAGTATTAAAGACAAATGGAATCCAGACACTTGTAGAAATCAAGATTGAAACAGGTAAAACCCATCAAATAAGAGTACATATGACATCAATTGGTCATCCAGTTGTCGGTGATGTCCTCTATGGAGATGGTAGAGATTCATTGAAATTACATTTTAAGAAGATTTCATTTAACCATCCAATCAGCAAAAAAAGACTTGAATTTGAAACCCCTGAAACATTTAGTTTGTAAATATTACAGTAAAGCGTGTAAAACTATAACAATTTATGTATAATAAGTTTCGGTAAGTCAAATCATGCTCAACATAGGAGTCAATTATGGTCATTATAACAAGCATTATTGGATTATTAACTGGGTTAGCCATCTTTATGGTCGGAATTCACCAGATGAGTTCTGGTTTGGAGAAACTTTCATCACGAAAGATGCAACAAGGGCTAGCCAAAATTCCAAATAATCGATTCGTCAGTTTCGGTTTTGGTGCCTTTATTACTACCATCATGCAGTCGTCTACCTTAGTTACTGTGATGACTCTCTCTTTTATTAACGCTAACTTACTAACCTTATTTCAAGGTATTGGTATTGTATTAGGTGCAAATATTGGCACGACACTAACCGGTGTTATGACATCAATCGGTGCATTTGATTTTGCAATCTATTTCTCATTAACAATTTTTATTGGAGTTGTTATGGAAATGGTTTCTGATCGGCCAATGGTCAAAAAGATTGGTCAAATCTTAATTGGATTTGGATTGATATTCGTTGGGTTAGCCTCAACAAAAGCAGCTTTCCAAGTTCCGGAAATCAAAACCATGATTCAAGAAATGATTCAAGTTGCAACAAGCACGCCTGTTTATCCTTTAATTTTAGCAATTCTTGGAATCATCATCACTGCTTTAGTTCATAGTTCATCACTTATTATCAGTTTGGCGATATTACTTGTTGGTGGTAGTGTTATACCACTTAATGCAGCAATATTTATCGTTTTGGGTGCTGAAATTGGAACGACAATTACCGGTTTAATCGCTTCATTATCAGCCAATTCTAATGCGAAAAGATTAGCTGTCGTACAGTTTATCTTTAATGTTGTTGGTTCAAGCTTATTCTTAACATTAATGTGGGTATTTAGTGGCCCAGCATTTGACTTACTTGCAAAATTACCTGTTGAGTTTAGTGTCAGTATTTTCCAAATTGTCTTTAACGTATCAACTGCACTAGTTGCTGTGATCTTCATGAAATCACTTGAGAAGATGAGCTATAAACTGATTAAAGATAAAAATGGTCATCAAGGGGACTTATCGATGTGGTATGCGGATGAAAAACTCTTATCAACACCATCATTTGCTTTAACCGCACTTCAAAAAGAAATAGATCGAATGTTCATCTTAACGAAAGAAAATTTAGCATTTGCTTTTGAGGATTTACTTGCATATAAACTCGAACATAAGTCCAATGTCCTTAAAAACGAAGATATCATTGACTATTTAAATAATAATATTGCACTTTATCTAGTTAAATTATCGAGTGAACACATGGGATATCATGATGAACTTGAAATTGGTAAGATGTATCATGTTATCAATGACTTAGAAAGAATTGCTGACCATGCCTATAACTTTGTTAAGATTACTGAAGAAATGGTTGAAGATCATCACATATTCTCAAATCCTGCGCATGAAGAATTAAAAGAGATGTCGCAAAAAGTGATGCATATGTATGATCTTGCAATCGATATCTTCATGAAAGATGATGTTTCACGATTAGACGAACTATCAATTAGTGAGTATATTATTGATAAGATGAAAGCTAATTTTGAAAATAATCACGTCACACGATTAAGAACCGGTGAATGTCAAATAGAACATTCAAGATTCTTTTATGATTTAACATCCCAACTCGAACGTATTGGTGATCACTTAATTAATGTTGGTTACTCGATTGTTAACGTCGTTGGTGACCAGAATGATAAAGAAATCGTAACTGAGAAAAAACAAAAAGCCTAGTGATAGGCTTTTTTCATGATTGGATTGCTTCGTTTAATTTAATCAGTTCATCCTTAGTTAAATAACGCCAATACCCTTCAGGAAGATGATCGAGCTTGATATGCATAATTCTCACCCGCTTAAGCGTTTTTACGACGTAACCTAAAGAGTCACACATACGTCGAATCTGACGGTTTAAACCTTGATTTAAGACGATATTAAACGTATGTGAGTCTACCTTTTTGATTTTAGATGGTAAGGTCTTTTGAGTCTGATGCGTAACTGGGTTGTAAATTTCAACCCCTTGACTCATTTTTTGTAGAAAATCATCTTTGATGGCAGGTTCAACAGTGACGATATATTCTTTATCATGTCCATATTCGGCACGTAATATTTTATTGACGATATCACCATCATTGGTGAGTAGGATCAATCCGCTTGAATTACGATCCAAACGACCAATCGGAAAGATCTGTTCGGGGTAATTCATAAAGGTAATCATATTGTCAGTAATTGCTGTATCGGTCGTTGATACGATACCGGTTGGTTTATGGAGTGCAATATAAACTTTTTGTTGAACGGGTTCAATGACTTTTTGATCTAGTGTGACAATATCTCCAGGAAATACTTTAGATCCTAGGGTTGCAGTAACACCATTGATCTTGACACGACCAACTTCGATTGCTCGATCGCCTTCACGGCGTGATAAAGCACCTGATTCAGAAAGATACTTATTCAATCGAATCGATGATTTCTCATCGTGATTGATGAGATTCGTTTCACTTTTTTTAATATACTTATAATGTTGTGCAAATTTCATTTTAGACCTCAAATCTATTTTACTAGGAATCATCAAAATGTCTATAGACAAAACATTTCTTTTAAGATATTATGGATAATGTACGTCTAAAAAAGGAGACATTATCTATGAATAAATTAGGAAATCCAGGACCACTTGGTTTACTGGGGTTTGGTATGACAACAATCTTGTTGAATCTACATAATGCGGGGCTTATACCGCTTTCTATCGTGATTATTGCGATGGGAGTTGCACTTGGTGGTTTTGCACAAATTATTGCGGGAATTTTAGAGTTTAAAAATGGAAATACATTTGGTGGTACAGCATACACCGCTTATGGTTTCTTTTGGTTATCTTTAGTCATTATTTGGACTGAAGGTGCAAATTATGGTGGTATTGATTTGACATCAATGGGATATTATTTATTACTGTGGGGAATCTTTACGTTATTTATGTTTATAGGGTCATTAAAACATAATCGTTTAACACAAGCTATTTTCTTTTCACTAACTGTTTTATTTATCTTATTGGCGGTAGCTGATTTCACTGCAATTGGTTGGATTAAAGTGATCGCTGGCATCGTAGGTATTATTTGTGGTATGCTAGCAATGTATAGTGCAGTTGCTCAAATTGTTAATCTAGAACATAAGAAAGAAATTTTACCAATTAAATAACTGCATAACATCAATCTATAAAAGAGGGTGACAGTTTATGTCAACATCATTTGATTATATTCAGTATATTGAATCAAGATTACCTCAAAATTATTATATTCGATCAAAGAAGATGTTTGGAGAGTACATGGTTTTCATCGATGAAAAACCTGCTTTATTGGTATGCGACAATACCGTTTATGTGAAACAAATTGATGCCTTAAGTGAACTTCTAAATCAGGCTGAAAAAGGTTTTCCATATCAGGGAGCTAAAGAACACTATATTCTTGATATAGATGACATGAAACTTGTATCTGATGTCATTGAAGCATTACTACCGCATTTAAAAGTTAGAGTAAAAAAGTCTAAATAATTACACAATAAAAATCAATTATAACTTTACTTGCAAAAAGTTATTAAAGACATATAATGGTGTATGGTATAAACAAAAGCAAGAAGGTAATTACATCATGAATAATAAATGGATTCGAGCAGCACTGCCTGCGCTGTTGTTGCATGTCTCAATTGGTACAGTTTATTGTTGGTCAACATTTAAACAAGAAATCGCAACATACATTGGTGAATCAACTGCCAATGTTGAATGGGCATTCTCATTTGCAATCTTTTTCTTAGGAATGTCAGCCGCATTTTTAGGAAAATTAGTTGAAAAGAATATTAAGCTTTCCGCATTACTTGCAGCCATCTTTTTCGCATCTGGGATGTTTGGAACAGCACTAAGTATTTATTTTAAATCATTAATCGGGATCTATATATTTTATGGATTTGTCATGGGTGTTGGTTTAGGCATTGGATATTTAACGCCAGTTAAAAACTTAATGATTTGGTTTGACAAAAACAAAGGATTAGGAACTGGATTGGCTGTCGCAGGGTTTGGACTCGCTAAAGTGATTGCATCCCCAATAATGGAAGTACTACTTCAATCAACGGGTCTTTCAAATATGTTTATTATTTTAGGCGTTGTTTACTTATTGATGATGTTAGCTGGATTCTTAATTATCAAGCGACCACAGTCATATCTTGATGCTCAAAAACAAGAACAAGCTGAACTACTTAAAGCAGGTGTTGCAAAACCAAAACAAAAAGGTGTCGTTCTTCAAACTATAAAACAACCAGTATTCATTGGAATTTGGTTTATGTTCTTCTTGAATATTACTTGCGGGTTAGCACTCATCTCACAAGAAAAAGACATCTTAAAGATTGCATTCCATGGAATTAACATGGAAGAAGCGATTATCCCAATGATGATTGCGACAGTGCTTGCAATTAATGCGGCATTTAATGCCCTTGGACGTCTTGGCTTCTCAGCTTTATCAGATCGTTTTAAACACCGTGAAGTAAGTTACTTGATCCTATTTGCAATGAGTATCATTGTTACTGTATTAGTGCTCGTATTCAATGGACTTAATGGTCATATTCTATGGTTAATTCTTCCAATGTTATTCTTAGTTAATGCGGGCTATGGTGGTGGTTTCTCAACCTTACCAGTCTTACTCCACGAACACTTTGGAATGAAAAATGTATCAACCATTCATGGTTTGGCACTATCAGCTTGGGCGATTGCTGGTTTAACAGGTAATCAACTTGCATCACTCATCGTTAATACATTAGGATTAACTTATACACATGTTGTATTAACAATCACGATTCTATACGTGATTGCAGGACTCATCTGCTTATGGATTTATATAAACTCTAAACGTAAAGCAGTAGAAACAAGTCATCCCGAATTACAACATTCAAATTAAACAATAAATGACTCCTTATGAGTCATTTTTTTTATAATTTGATATACTGATGATAGAGGTAAACGAAAGGAGCATCTATGTCACACATTAATCGATTAGGTTTTGGTGCATGGCAACTTGCGAATCAAGAATGGAGTCATCAAACAGAAAATGAGGCTATTGAACTTGTCAAGAAAGCTTATGAGTCTGGTATTAAGTTCTTTGATACTGCACCTAATTATTCACATTCTAATAGTGAACGTATTTTAGGTGTTGCCTTAAAGAATTTCAGAAATCAGGTTTTTATATCAACAAAGTTTGGAAGACATCCAGATGGTACAGTTGATTTCTCAGAAGCATTAATTGAAAAAAGTATTGATGAATCACTCATAAGATTACAAACTTCCTACTTAGATAGTGTTGTTATCCATAATCCTCCACTATGGGTTTTAGAAGGTAAGGGAAAACACTTTAATATACTAGAAAAGCTAAAAAAACAAGGAAAAATTAAACATTATGGTGCATCCATTGATACAGCACATGAATTAAAGACATTGATGCAACATACAAAAAGTGATATTGCTGAAATATTATTTAATGTGTTTTTCCAAGATACGAGACATGCATTTGAAGAAGCAAAGAAACAATCAATGATTCTCGTTGTTAAGGTCCCACTTGACTCGGGATGGTTAACGGGTAAATATGATCAAGATGCGATTTTTACCGGTATTAGAATGCGTTGGAATCATGAACAAATTATTGAACGATCTCATTTAGTTAATCAAGTAAAACTCCTAACGAATGAACAAGATTTAACGAAGTATGCGATGGGCTATATTTGGAGCTATGATGCAGTTAGTTATATCATTCCAGGTATTAAAAATGAATCCCAATTAAAATCTCATTTACAAATAGCAGATTTTAAATTCCCAACACATCTTAAACA
>JAEYXZ010000033.1 GCA_023431045.1 Bacillota bacterium
GCGTATGCGTGGTTTAATACTGGTAAAACTTCTTTATGTTTGTTTCCATTAAACTTCATGGTAAATGCAGCATCTTGATTACCAATTCTTTCAACAAGTCCTGATGAAATCTCGATTTCTTCTGGCATTTCTAAGACTTGGAATTTTAAACTTGAACTTCCTGCATTGACAGCTAATATTTTCATGATTATTCTCCTTTGTTGATAAAGCTTAAGATGTCTTTTGTAATTTGGTCTGGGATATCCACAAATGGGGAATGACCAACATTGTCGTAAGTAATTAACGTTGATTGTTCTTTTAAAGCATTCAAATTATCTTGAATCATATAATTTGGGACAACAATATCCTTTGTACCGGTTAAGTGAAGAACTTTAGCAGTAATGTTTTTAATGTGACCATTACCAATACCGTAATAAGATAACCCATCACTCATATTTAAGTGAGCTAGTGCCCAGTCAGCATCAACAAGTGATCTTGTCTTAAGTGCTTCATTGGTCCATAAGTTATTATCTTCTTCACTTGGTTTTTCAAAACCAGTATAAATGGTTAAATTGTAAATATACTTCATAAACTCAGCATTTTGACTTGATAATGCATTGAGCATTGGTGCAACTTGAACCGGATCTTTTGCTAAATCTTCTTTGACATCATAAAGTTCACCAAATTTTGGCTGTCCTTTATCGTCCTTCTTAAAGATTGGATAACCTTTATGGGTTGTAGATGCAACTAGAATTAAATGCTTAACACGAGTTCTTAAGTGACTTGCAATTTCCATTGCAACCCCACCACCTAGTGACCATCCAAGTAAATCAAAATGATCAATCTTTAAGTGGTTAACTAGTTCAATGATATCTATTGCGAGTTCTTCAAGTGAATCAAAACGATTGATGTAACTCGTATCGCCATATCCTCTTAGATCTGGAGCAATGATACGAACATCGTTAGTGATTCTCTCTATGAGTGGATCAAAGAATCTAGATGAAGAAAAATTACCATGAATTAAGACTAGAGTCTTACTTCCAACCTTAGTATCGATATATGCAATGGTCTCACCATTTGTCAGTGTTAATTTTTCCTTAGTCATTATAAAACCTCCTAAATATTATACACTTGATAAGGGGTATTTAAATACCCAATAATAATTGATGTGAAAACATGGGGAATTTCATACATTGAAGCATGCCCTACTCCAGGTAGGATGACTAGTGCACCATTTGGAATAGCATCAGCCATATAACGTTGATGGACAAGCGGTGTTAATTGATCTTCTTCTGCACCTACAATTAAGATCGGAGTTTGGATGTTTGAAAGTTCTTTTCTAACATCATAACTTTCCGCACTTGTTGTAAGTCTAATCATTCGGTTTAAAAAGATCGGGTTTGAAAAAGGCCCATTAATTAAGAAGTTCTTACGTTTCTCCATCCATTCATGTTGTGATTCAACAAATGTTTTTGAATAGATTACAGGAATCGTTGCTTCATAATACTTTTCTGTATCTTTTGCTTTAGCAAACTCATTCCATTTATGACCAAGGGTTGCGAGTGTATTTGTGGTATATGAAACTGAGTTAAAGATAATTGCTTTATCCACATACTCTGGATAGGATGCAATAAATTGCATACCAACTTCTCCACCATATGAAATACCAACGATATGAGTCTTTTTAATTTGTAGATAATCAAGTAAGGATTTTAAAACTTCGACTTGTAAACGTTGAGGATAATCTTCACTGCTTGCATCACTTTGACCTTGATCGATAAAATCGAGGCGAATTAAGGTATGCTTTTCTGAGAAATTATCTTTAAATGGTTCCCAGCTTTTAGTTGACATCATAATACCATTTAAAAGCACCATTGGAAAACCAGAACCTTGGACATCATAGTAAATATTTTTATCTTGAAATTTAAAATATGACATACTATGCTCCAATGTATCCGTATTCAATTGCTTCTCTAGTAAGCTCTTCTCTAAATTTAGGGTGCGCAATTGAGATCAATAGTTTCGTACGCTCTGCAATCGTTGTTCCTCTTAAACAAACCATTCCATATTCAGTTACAACGTAATCCACATCATTACGTGATAATGAGACTGCAGCACCTGGCTTTAACATGGGAACAATCTTAGAAATCTCTTCTTTTTCACCTGTTTGAGGGTTTTTAACCATCGCAGTTGAATAAAGCGTGATAAAAGACTTACCATTCTTGGCATTTTGAGCACCGATTGCGGTATCCGATTGACCCCCGGTACCTGAAAATTGAATATGTCCAATCGATTCAGACGCACATTGACCTGTTAAATCAACTTCTAATGTTGTATTGATTGATACTTGATTATCGTTTAGACCAATGATATGTGGATCATTTGCCTCACGACCTCTCATAAAGTAAATGGAAGGATTGTTATCAACGAATTCATAAAGCTCCTTAGAACCATAAACGAAGGTTGTAACATGACGTCCTCTAAAGTAGTTTTTCTTAAGACCATTAACGACACCAGCTTTAATTAAATCCATCATGCCATTGGTAAACATTTCCGTATGAATACCTAGGTCCTTTTTATTTCTTAATGAAGCGGTGACCGCATTTGGAATACCACCGATTCCAAGTTGGATGTTTGATCCATCTGGAATTTGTTCAGCAATTAAACGACCAATGATTAAATCTTTTTCGTTTGGTTCTAAACTTGCTGATGATGGCACTGGATAATCCGCATCAATGATATAATCCACTTGTGAAAGATGAACTTGATTATCACCAAAAGTACGTGGAAAATTAGGATTAATTTCAAAAATAACAATATCCGCTTTTTCAACTGCATCCATTTCATAAACATTTTGAATGGATAATGAGACAAAGCCATGTTTATCTGGCACTGATGTAGCCATAATAAAGATATTAGGTTTCATATGTTCGAAACGCTTTTTCCCTGCTAAATGAAGATGATTCGGAATAAATGATACATTTCCATTCTTATGAATCTTGCGAAGGGTATTTGTATAGAACCAACCTCCGACATTAAATGATTCTTTGTATTCAGGATTCATAAAAAAATCTGCTTCTAAAATGGGTAAGCAGTTTGAAATGGTTACATTTTTCACACGATCAGCAACCGTATGGAGGACACGCATAAAGTTTTGAGGTTCAGCTCCCATCATACCAATCACGATATGATCATTTGATTTAACGAGTTTGACAGCTTCAAGTGCTGTAATGCGTTGCGCTTTTTTCATCTTTTATCTCCCTTTTGGGTAAGGGGAGATTTAATCTCCCCTATAGTTTTATTATAAAGCATTTATGTCTAAATTTATATCTTGATTTGTATTAAACTAAAGATTCGCCCCATCTGATAATATTGGCTGCCCAAACATAACCAATACCAGCAGCTAACATACAAATGACAGTACCATCTTTGACTTGTCCACTTTGCACTGCAAGGTGTAATGATAAGATTTGATCGATTTGACCAATGTGTCCATATTTTTCTAAATAGATGGTTTGATCATCACGAAGACCAAGTTCTTTGACCATCGCTTCATGACCTGAACGTTTGATATGAAGGATATCTAAGAATCCGATATCTTCACGTTCTAGATTTGATTTTCTTAACGCTTCATCAATACATTTATACCAGTTTGGCATTGAGACTTCGTTTAAACGATCCTTCATCTTGATTGGATCCATTAAGCGGAGTGATTTCTTCGCCTCATCAACATTATTTGATGTAATCGGATTCATAATGCCACCAATTTCAATTCCAGCAGTACGAGATAGTGATCCATCACCAATCACGTGAGATCCAAGTAAAAAATTTCTGTTATGATTTTTCTTTAAGATGATGGCTCCACCACCAGCTCCAAGATTAAACATCATTGACATGTTTTTATCCGTATAATCAACAAAATCACCATTACGATAACCGCCGACGACAATGATCATGTGAACTTCGTCATCAGCAATCAACATATCTTTAGCCATTTTTAATGCTGAAACAGTTGTACAACAACGGTTTTGCACATCAATTCCCCAAGCATTTTTTGCACCAATACGATCTTGAATGTATAATGCAGAGGTTGTGAGTGGATATTCTTTCCATTCCTCTGTGACGCTGATGATGACGTCTAAATCAAGAGGATTAACTCCTGTATTTTTAAGGGCATCAAGCGCAGCAAGTGCACCCATTTCTTGAGTTCCATCATCAGGCATATTTAAAGGAACAACCTTTTCAACAATCCCTAGTTTTTCAATAACAGCTTGTTCACTCCATACCCCATTGGTTGCAGCTGCGATTTCTTTAGCAGTCATGCGACCTTTTGGTAAATAAATTCCAGTTCCTACAATACCTACATGTGCCATATAAGGCTCCTTTTCAAACTATTTTAAATTATAATCTCATACCACCGTTAACATTTAATGTTTGACCGGTAATATAGGATGAATCATCTGATGCTAAGAATAAAGCGGCTTTTGCAATTTCAACGGGTTGACCTAAACGATTTAACATCGTTAAAGCTGCAAATTTATCAAGTAAATCTTGAGGGACAGTCTTTAGAATGTCAGTCATAATATAACCTGGAGCAATCGCGTTTACTCTAACATTTGCTCCCTTTAATGCGAATTCTTTAGCCCAAGTCATCGTTAATCCGATAACTCCTGCTTTAGTAGCTGCATAGTTTGCTTGTCCAATATTACCAAATACACCCACAACAGATGAAATGTTAATAATTGAACCATAACCGTTTGTTTGCATTTGAGGTCCAAATAAACGGGTCATGTTAAAGACACCTTTTAAGTTGACATCAATGACCATATTCCATTGATCATCAGTCATTTTTCTTGTCATTGAATCTCTTGTAATACCCGCGTTATTCACTAAGATATCAACTTTACCATACTTAGCAATGACATCATCATAAAACTTTTGTACACCAGCAACATCAGTGACATTTAAATGATATCCTTCAACATTGTCATATTGATAGGATAATTCACCCATATCCGCTGCAACAACTTTACAACCTTCATCAGCAAAAGCTTTCGCCATTGCTTCTCCTAATCCTTTAGCACCGCCAGTAATAACGGCAACTTTTCCTGTTAATTTACCCATGATTTTTCTCCTTTTTATACCTTTTTTAAGATGATGGCAGTTCCCATACCACCACCGATACATAGGCTTGCAAGCCCTGTATTAAATGATTGATTATGTAACATATCATGTATGAGTGTAACAACAATACGATTACCTGATGCGCCAACTGGGTGACCAAGTGCGATTGCTCCACCATTTGGATTGGTCTTTCTTAAAATATCATCTTTTGATACGTTAAATGCATCACTTAATTCTGCAACAACACCTAATGATTGAGCTGCAAATGCTTCGTTAAGTTCTAAGACATCAATCGATTCAAAATCAATTTTAGCATGTTTTACAGCGTTCTTTATCGCTGGTGTTGGACCAAGTCCCATGACATCTGGATTTACCCCACCTTGTCCGATACCAACGACTTCAGCAAGTGGCTTTAAACCATATTTAAGTACTGCTTCTTCACTGGCTAAAATAACAAAACTTGCACCATCATTAATACCTGATGAGGTTGCAGCAGTCACTGATCCATCCGGTTTAAATGCTGGTCTTAATGACGCAATTTTTTCAGGTGATGTGGTACGGTTGATATATTCATCTTTATCAAAGATAATATCACCTTTTTTATTCTTAATCACAATTGGAACGATTTCTTCAACAAAATTACCTTGATCTTGAGCGGCCATTGCTTTTTGTTGAGATTGATACGCAAATGCATCTTGAGTTTCTCTAGAAATTTTATATTGACTTGCAATATTTTCAGCAGTAATACCCATATGGAAATTACCAAATGCATCCGTTAATGCGTCATGAATCATATGGTCAAGTAAAGATTGATTACCCATCTTAATGCCGTTTCTTGCACCTTGAACTAAGTATGGTGCTTGGCTCATTGATTCAACACCACCAGCAACCACTAAATGATGTAATCCAGCTTTAATGGATGTATAACCATTCATAATGGTTTTCATTCCAGATCCACAGACCATGTTAACACCATATGCAGGAACGCTTGCAGGAACTCCTGCTAAAATTGAAACTTGACGTGCAAGACCTTGTTTTTGTCCAGCTGGTAAGATGTTACCAATAATGACTTCATCTAACCATGCAGCATCAACATTAGCATGCTTTAATGTTTCCTTTAAAACTTGTGAACCAAACTCCGCTGGTCCAATACCTGATAGACTACCTAAGAATGAACCGATTGCACTTCGCTTTGCAGCGACAATATATACTTTACTCATAGACTCTCCTTCGCATATTATGCGTATGGTATGATTTATCATACAATAATTGGTTTATTATTCAAAACATGAATATTTATTCATATATATGTTATCATGTTTTAAAAGGTGTGTCAATGAATATTGATTAAAAAATGTAAACGCTTTACACAATTTCACTTTAGTAATAATAAATGTCTAATAATTCATATAATTTATGATGCAATGATGAAAAAAGATGCCAATAAAATCATTGACATCTTTTCATAAATTATTCGTTATTTGTTATTTTTGAGAAACAACAGTTAATGATTCAACTTCTCTTACCTTAACAAATGTAGCACCTGTTGCAGGGTAAGTAAGTTTATTTAATGATAATGAATCAAGTCCGACTCTTTGACCATTTGACCAGTCAATTGTACCAGCAAGAGGAAGATCAATTGGACCTTCTTC
>JAEYXZ010000096.1 GCA_023431045.1 Bacillota bacterium
CCATCGTGTTAATATCTGATCCAAAGATTTGTTGAGCAGCTGGTTTTTCAACCTCTGTCATATAAAGCATTTCCATGGTTCTTTCATTTTGAAAAAAGATTCCTTTATCGGAAACCATTTCAGCAAAGACGACTCCTGCACCATATTCTCTTGCAAGTAATCTAAATGGTGAGTTTGATACTCCAGCCATCGGTGCTAATATTAATTTATTTTTTACTTCGTAAGGTCCTAATTTAAAACTCATCATAATCACCGCGCTATATTTTATCATAATTACTTACAATTACCACCCATTTGGTCTCTTTACGTAAAATAGGGTATAATTAACATCATCTAATAGAGGTATTTATGAAAGACTACACAGTGATTGCTCTTGCTTATCAAGATCAAATTAGAATTTATGCTTCAACTTCCAGACATCTCGTTGATTTATCTAGAAAATATCATCAAACAAAACCTACTGCAACAGCTGCGATGGGTCGTTTTTTAACTGCATCTGCAATGATTTCATTAATGTATAAAGACGGTGAAAGATTGGCATTTAAAATTCAAGGTGATGGACCTATTGAAGAAATGCGTGTCGAAGCTAAAAACGGAATCGTCAAATCAACCATTAAAAATCCTGATGTTTATATGGTTTATGAAGATGGTCCTAAACAAGGAAAACTAAATGTCGGTAAAGCGGTTGGTCGTGGCTATCTTCATATGACCAAAGATTACAAAGGACACTACTTTACTTCTTCTTCACCTTTACAAACTGGTGAAATTGGTGATGACTTTACTTATTACTTTGCAACTTCTGAACAAACCCCTGCTGCAGTTGGACTAGGTGTACTTGTTTCAAATGGTGCTAAAGTCATTGCTGCTGGTGGATTCATTGTTCAAGTATTACCTCACACGTCCAATGACGTCATTACACAAGTAGAAAAACAAATTTCTCTGATTCCATCCATAACTGATTTATTAATAACTGGACAAACCCCAGAGGATATCATTCACTTAATTTCAAATGGTACTGAAAAAATTCTAGAAACAAAAGAAATCAAGTATCGCTGTGGGTGTTCAAAAGCACGATATAGAAAATCACTTGGGGCACTTAACGTTGAGTCTTTAGAAGAAATGTTACATGAGGACAAACAAGCAGAAATCATTTGTCAGTATTGTGGAAAAAAATATATTTTTGACGCTATCGAACTACAAGAATTAATTGATAAAAAGAAAAAAATCAAGGGATAATACTTCCTTGATTTTTAATATTTACTCAAGTATTCATCAATCTCCCATTGCGAGATATGAGTCTTATATGAATCCCATTCTTTTTGTTTAGCATCAAGTAGTTTTTCAGTTAAATGTTTTCCTAGTACATCCTTAATCAGTGTTCCTTTATTAAATTCTTTAATCGCCTCTTCAAGCGATGATGGTACTGATTCAATCCCCATTTGATCACGCTCTTTTTGTGATACTTTAAAGAGATTAATTTCAATTGGTTTAATCTTTGTTTGATGACTAATTCCATCGAGTCCAGATGCTAGAATACTGGCAAAAGCTAAATACGGATTAGCGGTTGGATCAACACTTCTTACCTCAACTCTAGTTGATTGACCTCTAGTTGCAGGGATACGAATTAATGAGGAACGATTTGCTTCACTCCATGCAATATAAACGGGGGCTTCATATCCCGGAATTAATCTCTTATATGAATTCACTGTTGGGTTCGTGATTAAACAAAACTCCTTTGTATGCGTTAAAATACCACCAATAAAATACTCTGCTATTTCGCTTAGTTTATTCTTAGTTGTTGGATCATAAAATACATTCTTACCATCTAAATCTGCAAGTGATGTATTTGTGTGCATTCCAGAACCATTAATACCTGCAACAGGTTTAGGCATAAAAGTTGCATGATATCCATGTCTTAATGCAACATTCTTAACGACTAGCTTAAATGTTTGAATGTTATCTGCAGCTTCAAGAGCATTATCAAATTGGAAGTTAATTTCATGTTGACCATAGGCAACCTCATGATGAGCCGCCTCAATAATAAATCCTAGTTTTTGAAGTTCAAGTGAAATGTCTCTTCTCACATTCTCACTTGCATCAATCGGTGATAAATCAAAGTAACCACCAAAGTCAGTATGTTCTAATGTTGGTTTTCGTTGTTCATCTAATTTAAACAAAAAGAACTCAAGTTCACATCCGACATTAAATCTAGAGAATCCTTGTTCTCTCATTAAAGTGAGTTGTCGTTTTAAGATGTGTCTTGGGTCCCCTTCAAATGGTGATCCGTTTGGACGATGAATATCACAGATTAATCTAGCAACTTGGCCGCTCTTATAACTTTCCCAAGGGAGAATTAACCAGGTACTTAAATCGGGATATAAAAACATATCCGCTTCTTGGATTCTAACAAATCCTTCAATCGAAGAACCATCAAACATCTGTTCGTTATTAAGTACCTTTTCAATCTTCCAAGCGGGTACTTCAACGTTTTTAATGGTTCCCAGCATATCCGTAAACATTAACCTAATGTATCGAATATCTTGAGTCTTAATGTCATCTATAATTGATTGTTTCGTGTGTTTATCCATCAGCTCATCCTCCAATAATTTTGCTTTTAATTCTACACGAAACAAATCATAGCGTCAAATGTTTTTCTCAAAAAAGTCTAATATGGTTTATAAGAATTGCATTGATGGTGTATAAATACTAAAAATACGCTTAAATATGTATTAATGTTCGATATATAAAACTCTTTTATTATTTGGTTATCCTCATTTATGTCATATCATTTTTGTATAAATCGGTTACTTATCTTCTCTTTATATTTGGTACTACATAGACTTCACAAAGAAAACCTATTATGCATGATACAAATACAATTATCCAAAAATCAATTATTTTCTCGTGATATTCACCGCTAAATGTATATTCACTTGATGTCAAATACATGATTCGTATCGATGATATAACTAAAAATAATAATAATATTAGGATTCTGATAATGGTAAATACCTTCGATAATTTATCTGTTTTCATATTATAAACTTCCATTCGGTATTAATAAATCAAAAGTAGTTGTATGAGCAATGGTTTTATACTCATCAAAAGGCCAATACCATGAACCCTTTTTAACTACTTCAAATCTTACTTCAATAGTTGCTTTTCCATTAGTTGGCATTACAGGAGTTGCTCTTTTAGATTCAACTAAAATACCCGGATATACATTAACAGCAATATCATTATCGTGATTGAATCCTGTGTACTCCCATGCTGCCCCTTCACTTTGGCTTAGCCATTGACTATTTTGGGAAGGATAAGTTTGTACCCACTGCTCTTGATAGTGGTATGCATATGTGGTATTAAAAGTAAATGCTGAATTTACGTTTAATCCAAACCCATTATCCCCCGTACTTACACCAGCGGATTCTGTTCGCCCCCAAGTGAAACTTACATCATAACCCGAGGTGATAGTTTTATATTGAGCATTATTCTTTGGCCAATAGTCCAATGCATTAGGCATTGCACTATACCAAACGCCATATCCATATTGAACTGATTTATTAAACTTCACATTAACCGTTGCATAGTTACTTAACCAATTATCATCATAATTAGATTCGATCGCAGCACGACCCGATGTAAACTGTACACTGTTCTCAATCCTAAACAAGTATTTACCGTTATTAGTATATCTGAATACAAGATAGTTCAAGACTAAGTAACCCCGATTATTTTCACCAATAATTATATCTGTATAATTTGCATATGCAGATTCAAAATCTGTTGTCTCCGTAATTAAGTTTAGATTCTTCGATAATTGTTGAGAATAGTTAACAGCTGAGTCTACAAAAACTTCATTAATTTTCGCCTTAATGACATTGTTTAAAGTTGAGCCTAAAACCGTTTTTTGATAAAGAGTGCCATTTTTATAGAATCTTGACATTGCATATATATAATTTGATTTAACGGCTGATTCGTGTAAATTTGCAGTATTGTTTGTGTTGTAATAAAGCAACAATAAATCTTGGTTTTCATTTTGTTGATTGTAGTACTCATTGAGAGTATCTAAACTTACATTTTTAAGAAATATGATGTTTTGATCTAAACTAGTCACACTTGATTCACTAGACTCCATCAAATCATATTCATAAAATTGGTTTTCAACTGCATATACATTTTCTATCATTATGACTAATATTACTAACATGAATCCAATAATAAACTTTTTCATTCTCCTTTACCTATTCAGTGTTGTATTAATGTTGACTTGCTGAAACAGTTATCCTTTCTTTATAATTTTCATATGTTTATACTTGATGGTACCGCATACAAAATACTAAATTTACACTAGAATGTTATATTTATTTATCGGACAATGAAATTAATAAGTTGATTGACTTATAATATGAAGAACATAGAATATATTAATCACAGAGTATACTTTTCAGTGACACTACCTTTTATTTCAGGCAAGTGTATAGTTGTTATCAATTTTATTATCAATATTTTATGCTCATTATATCATGTGAATAATAGTGAGTCAAAGGAAGTTATAACTGTAACTAGGGATAAATTCTACTTAAAAATATCTAGTAAACAAAAAAGTGCAAATTATTCTGCACTTTCAGGTGTTACTCCAAAGCCTTTTAATACTGAAATGACTTTCTTAAGCGGTAATCCCATGATGGTATGAAAATCACCATCATAACCTTCAACATATTGTGAACCGTAACCTTGAATACCATAAGCACCAGCTTTATCCATTGGTTCTTTCGTTGCAATATAGGCTAAAATGTCTTCTTCACTCATTGATTTAAATGTGACATTAGCAACTTCAACAAATCCAACTTCTTGATTGTTTGAAACAATGAAGACCCCGGTATAAACTTGATGCGTTTTACCTGATAATCTTCTTAGAATATTCATGGCGTCTGTTTCGTCTTTTGGTTTTCCAATAATATCATGATCTAAGACAACAATGGTATCTGCAGCTAAAACAATGTCATTTGGATGACTTGAAAATACCGATTTTGCTTTCGATTCTGCAAGATGTAATACATATTCATCAACCTTCATTTTTGATGCATCAATTGTATCTTCTTCGAAGTTAGGTTTTGTTAGAAAAAACTTAAAACCAACACTTTCAAGTAGTTCTTTACGACGCGGTGATATACTTGCTAAAATGAGCATAATTGCCTCTCCCTTAATGTGTTATAATGAAGATATCATCTTCATGGGGGTTCTATGAGTCTTACATTATCACTAACCAAATCACATACCTATATTTTATCAGTTTCTGGTGGTGTTGACTCCATGTCTCTTTTTCATTACTTAAAAACTCATGATTTTAAATTCGTTGCTGTTCATTTTGACCATCAGAAACGTACCTTATCTAAACTAGATGGTGAACTGATTGAGTCTTTATGCAGTGAAAATCAAATTCCTTATCATTATATCAAACTATCAATCAAAAGTGGGAACTTTCAAGATAGTGCAAGACAAGAACGATATCGATTACTACAAAGCATCGCTGATCAATATAACACCCCTTATATCCTCACTGCACATCATGCAGATGATCAAATTGAAACCATTATGATGAAACTCATCAGAGGTTCTAATTTACTTGGATATTCAGGGATGTATCCAACGACGGAAATTGATAAATACACTTATTTAAAGCCATTACTTGGGTATTCTAAAGAAGACTTATACAATTACGCAAAAGATAATAATGTCCAATTTAATGAAGATTCATCTAACCTGAGTGATGACTATTTAAGAAATCGAATTCGTCATCATGTCACCCCATTTTTGAAGAAAGAAAACGATGTCTTAAAGCATTTCAATCAATTTTCAATTCAATCAAGATTAGCATCTGAATATATTCGAAATGAATCTAAAAAGTTTCTTAATGATCAATTAACTTTCAAAGTGTCAGAATTTTTAGATTTACATCCAGCAATCCAATATGATGTTTTATCTTATCTTCTAGAAGTTTATGGAGTAGCTCGTTCATTTGATAAACTCGATGAAATCATAAAACAATTAAAAACACTTAAACCAAACATTGTCGTAAGACTTTCAAAATCATATGAATTCATCAAGTTTTATGATGAAATTAAGATTGCTACAATTGATGTTAATCAAAACACTGATTTAGATTCACTTCTCACGATTTACCACAATAATCATGCTATCCCTAATAATTCAATAGAATTATGTTATAATGAATTAGATTTTCCACTCAAGGTTCGACATCGAGAAAAAGGCGATACACTCGCTTTTCCATATGGTCATAAAAAGCTAAAAGTATTCTTGATTGAGAAGAAAATTCCCTTAAAGGAACGTTCAGCTCTAAAGATTGTTGTTGATCAACAAAATCGCATTTTATGGATCCCTGGTATATATCTCAATCAAACCTTAGGAAAAGAAAAAAACGTTTATCTTTCAATAAAGGAGTAAGTTTATGCATCAAGATATTGAATCCATCTTAGTCACTGAATCCGAAATTGCTCAAATCGCTAAAGATTTAGGTGCAGCCATCACAAAAGATTATCTAGGTAAAACACCAATCTTAGTTGGTTTACTCAAAGGTTGTGTTCCCTTTTTATCTGATCTTGCAAGAAATATTGATTTACAGGTAGAAATTTTATATATGGCAGTATCTTCTTATCACGGTGGCATCCAATCCTCTGGTGATGTCAAAATCAAATATGATCTTGAACAATCAATTGCAGATCGTGATATCTTAATTGTTGAGGATATCGTTGATACCGGTGCAACCTTAAAAACAATTACCGCTTTATTACTTCATCGTGGTGCCGCTAGTGTGAAAGTTGTTACACTCTTAGATAAGCCACTCGGAAGAAAAGTCGAATTTATTCCTGATTATATCGGGAAAACTATTCCAAAGAAGTTCGTTGTTGGTTATGGCCTAGATTATAACGAACACTATCGTAACCTACCTTATGTAGGCGTTTTAAAACCAAGTGTTTATACCAAGTAGAAAGGGTTTAATTCATGAATAGTCCACAAAGAAATCCAAAAAGATCTCCCGTACGTCCTGATTATTTAGTCATCATTATTATTATTTTAGCTGCGATTGGTTTGTACTTCTTCTTTACTGGTATGCAACCAGATAAAAAAGTATTAAATCAATCTGATTTTATTACGGAAGTTAATGCGAATAATATTAAGACTTTTTCTGCTGAGTACGTTGGTGGAGATAATTTATATGTTTATCGTGTCACTGGTACTTACCATACCAATCCAACCAATTATGACGGATTTGAATTTACTGTATTATACGATGATTTATTAGATATCATTGATGCTGTTGATACATATAATGTTGCCAATCCTGCAACACCGATTGTCTATGCAATCAATGTCCGTGTTTCATTTGACATTTGGGGTGCAATCTCAACTCTAATCATGGTTGCAGTACCAATTATTATTGCTATCTTCATCTTTAGAACGATGGCTTCTCAAAATAACCGTGCTCAAGACTTTACAAAGAATCGTGCAAGATTATCTCGCGGTCGTACCGTTAAGTTTGATGATGTTGCTGGTGCTGATGAAGAAAAAGCTGAAATGACTGAATTAATTGACTTCTTGAAAAATCCTAAGAAGTATGTTGATATGGGTGCAAGAATTCCAAAAGGTGTTTTACTTGTTGGTTCTCCAGGTACTGGTAAAACTTTACTTGCTAAAGCTGTTGCTGGGGAAGCTGATGTTCCATTCTTCTCAATTTCAGGTTCTGATTTCGTTGAACTATATGTTGGGGTTGGTGCATCACGTGTTCGTGATTTATTCAGAGTTGCTAAAGAAAATGCACCATGTATTTTATTCGTTGATGAAATCGATGCTGTCGGTCGTCAACGTGGTGCCGGTCTTGGTGGTGGTAATGATGAACGTGAACAAACCCTTAACCAATTACTCGTTGAAATGGATGGCTTTACCGCTAATTTAGGTATTATCATTATTGCTGCAACAAACCGTCCTGACGTTCTAGACCCTGCGCTTCTTCGTCCTGGTCGTTTCGACCGTCAAATCACGATGCAAGTTCCTGATGTTAAAGCTCGTGAACAAATCTTAAAAGTACATGCTAAATCAAAGAAATTAGATCCTCAAATTAAATTTAGTGATGTTGCAATGAGAATTCCAGGCTTTACGGGTGCTGATATTGAAAACTTACTAAACGAAGCCGCTCTGCTTGCTGCTCGTGATAACCGTACGATGATTGTTGTTCAAGATATTGATGAAGCAATCGACCGTGTCATTATGGGACCCGCTAAGAAGAGTCGTAAATACTCTCAAAAAGAAAAAGAAATGGTTGCATACCATGAAGCAGGTCATGCTGTCATTGGTATCAAACTAGAAGATGCTCAAATTGTTCAAAAAGTAACCGTCATCCCTCGTGGACGTGCTGGTGGTTATAATTTAATGATGCCATCTGAAGAAAAGTTTACACGCTCAAGACGTCAATTACTGGCTGAAATCACTTCTTTCTTAGGTGGACGTGTTGCTGAAGAAATTATGTTTGATGATATTTCAACCGGAGCTTATGATGACTTTAAACGTGCAACGAGAATTGCTCGTGCCATGGTTACAGAATATGGTATGTCAGATTTAGGTCCAATCCAATATGAATCTGATGGTGGTAATGTCTTCCTTGGTCGTGACTACTTAAAAGAAAAGAACTTCTCAGATGCTGTTGCGCTAGAAATTGATAAAGAAATCAGAAAGATTATCATGACTTGTTACGATGAGGCTAAGCGCATCATTACTGAAAATAAGGATTTACTTGATAAGATCAGTCGTTACCTAGTTCTAGTTGAAACACTTAATAAATCCGACATTGATGAAATTGTTGCAACCGGAAAACTTGCATGGTGGGAAAACAAAGAACAAGATTCAATGAAACCAAAGGATGAACCAAGTGCGGCTTGATAAATATTTAAAAGTGTCACGAATCATTAAGCGTCGGACACTTGCTAAAGAAGTTGCTGAAGCAGAAAGAATCTTCATCAATAACTTACTAGCAAAACCATCTAAAGAAGTTAAACCAGGCGATCTCATCACGCTTCACCTGGGATTAAAAATCATTACGATTAAAGTACTATCACTTTTACCAAAAGAAGAGATGTATGAACTCATTAGTGAGGAAAAACGATCGGTTTGATCGTTTTTTCATGAGACATCTTATATAATATAATTACCATCCTAGGAGGAAAGTTAGATGTTCCCAGATGATTTAAATGAACAACAACGCATTCGTCGTGAGAAAGCGGATGAATTAAGACAACTTGGTGTTGATCCTTTTGGATCACGCTATGAAAGA
>JAEYXZ010000098.1 GCA_023431045.1 Bacillota bacterium
CCACACCACCGACCAAATATGCACTATAATGATTCTCTTTTAATTGTTTAATGATCCGCTTAGCGATTCCTATTTCACTCATGTTTATAACCTTCGTTCTTTATTTTTCAAATGTTTACTTTAAGAAAATACCAATTCCAACCACATCAGGTCCAATATGTGCGCCAACGACTGGTGTCGATGGTGCTTCATATAATTCTACAAGCCCTAATTCATTTTTTAATACTTCTTCAAAATACGCTTTTAAAGTCGGATTACCAGCGTAAACGATATGGGCAAAGAATTCTTTATCTTTCGTATATCCTTTGACATAATCGGTAATACTCTTTAATGCATTTTTAATGTTTCTTGTTTTTTCAATTGAGACAATCTTACCATTTGATTGAACTTGTAAGATAGGTTTAATTTTTAATAACTTACCAAAGAATGCTTGAGCTCCAGATAAGCGACCATTATTATAGAGTTGTGTTAAATCATCTACTGCAAAGAAAATGGTATTATTATCTCTTAAGTGGTTTAACTTTTCAATGACTTCTTCAGTTGATTTACCCGCTTTAAATAAACGATCTGCTTCAAGTGCGATATAACCTTCAGAAAAACAAACTGTTTTAGTATCATATGCTGTTACTTTAATAAGATCTTTGACAAGTTCAGCCGCCTGCATCACTGCATTGAAACTACCGGATAACTCTTTTGATAACGTTGTAACAAATGCTTCTTTATATCCCTTTTTAGCGAGTCCTTCAAAATAGTATACAAGTTCTCCAACTGCTGGTTGAGAAGTCTTTGGTACCCAACTTGGTTCTTTTCTTAATCGAGCATAAAAATCATCCGCAGTAATTTCAGTTCCATCAAGTAATTCTTTTCCATGATCGAGTAATTTAATACGAATAATATCAATATCATGTGGTTCTTTATAATAATCTAGACATGATGTTGATGTTGATGCAACTTTGATTGACATGTGTGCTCATCCTCCATACATAAATCACTCATATTATACCAAAAAACGCCTCTATAACCTACAAATACTAGTAATTTTGTTGGTAATTCAATAAGAAGATATATCAGACCGTTTATGATAAGATAAGTCTATGCTATACTTGAAGCGGTGAGTCTATGTATTACTTAAGTGAACAAATTAAATTTGAATCAATCATCGATAAATCACGATTTATCGCAATCATTACTCCAATATCTGATTCAAATGAGATTCAATCTGTCTTAAAAACAATTAAAAAACAATATCCAAAAGCAACGCATTATTGTAGTGCTTATATCACGGAATCAGGAACTGGCTCAAGTGATGATGGAGAACCTTCAGGGACCGCTGGTGTCCCTATTTTAGAAATCTTGAATAAGTATCAACTAAAAGATGTCTATGCGGTTGTTGTCAGATATTTTGGTGGTATTAAACTTGGAGCAGGTGGTTTGATTAGAGCTTATGCTGGGACGACTAAAGATGCTCTATCTTCCGCTAAACTATTAAAAAAAGTGACCACTAGAAATTATATGGTCACTTTTAGTTATGATAAGATTCATTTGATGGATCAAATCTTTGGTGAGTTCATCAAAGAAAAAACTTTTGAAAAAGATGTGACTTATACACTATCTTTCATGGATTCTACTAACCTACTTGATGAATATGCTTATTTAATGATGGCAGTTAAAGATTTAGGTTTTAAAGAAATCCTAATTCCCTGGCCAAAGTGAGATGACATAGAGGACAAAGTATCCAAATAGAAACGCACTTAATGTACAAATGAGAAAATATGCAGCATAGATTTCTGCTTGACGATATTTTTTGAAATACTTTTCAATTTCTACTGCTTGTAGAATTCGAAAAGAAATCATAAACACGACAACGAAAATAATCCAAAAAATCAAATAGTTCCAAAAGTCTGTCATTTTGTTCCGAATAATCGATCCCCACAGTCACCTAGACCAGGAACGATATATCCTTTCTCGTTAAGTCTTTCATCGAGTGCTGCTAAGTAAATTGTTACATTTGGATGATCTTTTTGAAGTTTTTCAATCCCTTCAGGACATCCAACCAAACCAACATATCGAACATCGGTTGCACCACGATTTATGAGTGTTGTAATCGCTGCTGATGCAGAACCACCGGTTGCTAACATTGGATCAACAACAATGGTGATTCCGTTCTTAATTTCATCAGGAAATTTAGCATAATAAGCAACTGGTTGTAACGTTGTTTCATCGCGGTAAAGACCAATATGTCCAACCTTAGCATTTGGAATTAAATTATGAATCCCATCAACCATTCCTAAACCAGCTCGTAAAATTGGTACAATAACGACTGGTTTTTTTAATTCGTAAACCGTTGTTGTCGTAATCGGTGTTTCAATCACTTTAGGAACCGTTTCTAAATCTTTAGTAAGTTCATAAGTGATCAGTGCTCCGACCTCACTCACGTTTTCCCGAAAGGCTTTAGTCGATGTTGATTTGTCTCTGATAATAGACATTTTATGATCAATTAGTGGGTGTTTGAGTACGACAACTTTTTTCATTTTATTTAATTTCCTTTTCTTCTAGTTTGGCAATTTTATCGATTCTACCTTGATGTCTTGGTTCTTCAATAGCATTTAAAAAAGCATCAACAATCCGTTTAGCTTCTTCTGTAAAGGTTGTTCTACCACCTAAAGCAATCACATTGGCGTGATTATGTTCTCTTGCAAGTCTTGCTGTTAATTCATTAAAGACAAGTGCAGCACGAACTCCTTTAACTTTATTTGCAGCAATACTCATTCCAATTCCAGTACCACATACTAAGATCCCTAAATCTTCATGATGAGCAGCAACTGATTCTGATACTTTAGTCGCATAATCAGGATAATCAACTCGATCAACAGAATGAGTTCCAAAGTCGTTGACTTCGTATCCTTTACTGATTAAATATTGAACGAGGGTATTCTTTAGTTCATATCCTGCATGGTCACTTCCAAGTGCAATTTTCATGGGGCTATTACCTTTCTTTTCAGTTTATTTTATTTTACTACAAAACGGCTTATTCTACAAACCTATCTTTCACTAAAAACATAAAAAAACAGGAAAAAATCCTGTTTTATTCATTCTTACTGATTTCTTGTACAAATTGTTTTCTACGTTCTTGAGCAGTTAAATACTTTTTACGTAAACGAATTGATTTTGGTGTAATTTCGATTAACTCATCATCATTAATAAAATCTATACATGCTTCTAAACTCATATCAATTGGACGCTTTAATACGGTTGTTGAGTCTTTTGTTGATGAACGCATATTGGTAAGTTTCTTTTCTTCGGTGACATTGACGACTAAGTCATTGTCCTTATTATTAATACCAACAATCATGCCTTCATAGACATTCACTCTTGGTTCTAAGAAGAAACTACCACGGTCTTCTAAACGACCAAGAGCATAAGCAGTAGTCATTCCTTGACCCATTGAAATTAAGGCACCATTAACACGATTACCTACCGCGAAATTAATCATTGGACGGTAATCTAGATACATATGAGATAAGACACCATAACCTTTGGTTGCTGTTAAGAATTGAGTAATGACACCAATTAAACCTCTAGATGGCATATGATAAATCACGCGTGATTCATTCATTCCTTGATCCATCTTGATGACATCCCCACGTCTGTTACCTAAAAGTTCCATCACGGCACCAATATATTCATTCGGTGCATCGACTTGAACTTCTTCATAAGGTTCAAACATTTTTCCATTGATTTCTCTTAAAATAACTTTAGGTCTTGAGACTTGGAATTCAAATCCTTCACGACGCATTGATTCAATTAAGATTCCTAAGTGAAGTTCACCACGACCTGAGACAACCCAAGCTTCTCCTGCTCCACGTTCAACTTTAAGTGAAACATCTTTTTGAATCTCTTTATAAAGTCTTTCTTCAATTTTTGATGCAGTAACAAATTTACCTTCTTTACCTGCAAATGGTGAGTTATTTGTTAAAAACATCATTTGAACGGTTGGTTCATCAATATGTGGTCTAGGAAGTGCTTCTTCGTACCCAACATCAGTGACAGTATCACCAACATGAATATCTGCAAGTCCTGATAAAGCAACAATATCACCTGCGTCAGCAGATTCTACTTCAATCTTATTTAAACCAACATATCTGAATAGTTTTTGAACTCTAAATTGTTCAATTGAACCATCCATACGAATACATGATAGGGTTGAATTCGTTTTAATTGAACCTCTAAAGATTTTACCAATCCCCATTCTTCCAACATAATCGTTATAATCGATTAATGAAGGTTGGAATTGAAGGGGTCCTTCTAAGTCTACTTTTGGTTCTGGAACATGATTAACAATGGTATCTAGTAAAGGTTTCATTGATTGTGCATCTTTAAAGTCATCATTAAAGCTAGATAAGCCTAATAATCCAGATGCATAAATAATTGGGAATTCGAGTTGATGTTCACTTGCACCTAAATCAATAAACAAGTCAAATACTTGATTGACTGTTTTACGAGGATCCGCAAATGGACGATCCACTTTATTAATAACAACGATTGGTTTAAGGTTAGCTTCTAGTGCTTTTCTTAAGACGAATTTTGTTTGTGGCATGACGCCATCTTTAGCATCAACGAGTAGTAAAACACCGTCAACCATCTGCATAATACGTTCAACTTCACCACCAAAGTCAGCATGACCTGGTGTATCTAAAATATTGATTCGGTATTTATCATAAGTGATTGAGGTCGCTTTAGCAAGAATCGTAATTCCTCTTTCACGTTCAATATCATTTGAATCCATCGCACGTTCAACAATTTGTTGATTCTCACGTAGGGTGTGCGACTGTTGTAATAATTTGTCAACTAAGGTTGTTTTACCATGATCGACGTGGGCAATAATTGCCACATTTCTAATATCCATAAATCATTCCTCTTTTCAAGCCTTTTATATTCTATCATGAAATGATAAAAAAAATTCTACAAGACATATATTCTGTAGAATTTTTTGTTAATTAAGTGAATTAATCCTTTAAAGCGTTGTAAATCTCTTTTTCACTAATCGCTCCAGAACGAAGGATTTTAATTTTCATATTTGATAAATCAAGGACGGTTGATGCAACTTCTAAGATTGGTTGATCATTTTCATAGATATGATCCACTTGATCATTGTATTTTGATTTAATTTCATCGTATTGATTGATGGGTGCTTCACCGCTTTGATTCACCGAAGTGGTTTTCATTGGACCATACTTTTTAAGTAATTCAAGCGCGAGTGGATGATTAGGAATTCTAACCCCTATTGTCTTCTCACCGGTTGCTTTTTCATAATCAGGTTGGGTCTTTAAAATGAGTGTTAATCCACCTGGCCAAAATGCACTTGCAAGTCTTCTAACAGCATTCGTTACAATTGCGTAGGGCTCAACGGCTTCAATTGAATCTGCAAGTAGTGCGAGTGGCTTATCAAAACTACGCCCTTTGATTTGATATATTTTTTTGATTCCTTCAGTATCCATAATTGGGGTACCAATTCCATAAACTGTATCTGTTGGAAAAATAATGACTAGACTCATGATAAAACACCTCCCATACCAATCAATGTCATTCGATCCTTACCTTGCATATCTTTCTTTTGCATCACTTTAGCATCTGGTAAGTAAGTTTCAACTAATGCTTTTATAGCTGCACTTTGTTGATACCCATGTTCAAATGCGATTAAACCTTTTTCATTTAAGAATTGGTTTGCATGTTTCAAGATAATTTCGTAAGGCTCAACTCCAGTATCACCACCATATAAAGCGACTCCTGGTTCTTGTTTAACAATTTCATCAACTTGTTCATTTGATGGAATATAAGGTGGGTTTGCAACAATGATATCAAACTTACCTTTTACCTCATCAAACCAATTACTCTTAATGAAATCAACTTTTGCACCAAGTTCTTGGTTGTTTTCTTTAGCAACACTTAATGCTAGATCAGATATATCGGTTGCTGTTAAGTGCATGTGATCTTCTTCTAGGTTAAGCGTAATTGCGATACAACCACTACCAGTTCCAAGATCGAGTACTTTAACATCTTTGTCTTCAAAATATTGGTCATAAATGAAGAGAACCTCTTCAACTAATTCTTCAGTTTCTCTTCTTGGGATTAAAACATCATGATTAACTTTAAATTTATAACCAAAGAAATATGAAAAGCCTAAGATATGTTGAACTGGAATGTGTTCAAATATATATTTATTTGCTGCTTCATCAATCATCTTTTCAAAGGATTCAGTCATTTCATCTTTTAAATGAAGATAAAATTGACTTGGACTATAAAAGGATAATTCCATAATAAGCCATTTGATACTTTCGGCTTCTTTTTTATTTTTTTCAGCTAATTTTTCATATTTTTTGACAATAGCTTCTAGTTTCATACCTCTTCACCTTGAAGTTGACGCTTTTGATATTCATTAATAAGTGGTTCAATCACTAAATCAATTCGTCCTTCCATGATGACATCAAGTCGATTTAAGGTTAATCCAATTCGATGGTCTGTTACACGGTTTTGAGGATAGTTATAAGTTCTAATCTTTTCACTACGATCACCACGTCCAGCTAAGGCTTTACGCTTTTCGCCTTCCTTTTCAAGTTGTTCTTGAATGATCGCATCATAGATTCTAGTTTTTAATAATTTAAATGCGCGTTCTTTATTTTCGTGTTGGCTACGTTCTTCTTGTGAACTTACAACAACACCAGTTGGAATATGGGTTAGTCTCACTGCAGAATAAGTGGTATTAACTGACTGTCCACCTGCTCCAGAGGATTGGAAAGTATCAAAGCGAATATCTTCCCATTTGACATCATATTCAATATCTTCTTGTTCAGGTAAAACTAGAACAACCGCAGTTGAGGTATGAATTCTACCTTGTGCTTCGGTTTCAGGAACTCTTTGAACTCGGTGTACACCTGATTCGTATTTTAAGGTTGAATATACCGCATCTCCAGTGATTGAAAACTCGATTGTGGTAAATCCTCCCATCGCACCTGGCATGGCGTTAATAAGCGATATTTTCCATCCTTTGACTTCAGCAAATTTAGAATACATGCGGTATAAATCCCCCGCAAAGATATTTCCTTCATCGCCACCCGCTGCACCTTTAATTTCTACAATAACGTTCTTATCGTCATTTGGATCTTTAGGGAGTAATAATACTTTGAGTTTTTCTTCTAAAGTTTCAAGTTCAGTTGAAAGTTTATCTTTTTCTTCATGAGCAAATTCTAAAAT
>JAEYXZ010000107.1 GCA_023431045.1 Bacillota bacterium
TGATAATATTCTCGAAGATGATACCATCAATCCGCATGGATTCACCACGACCTCGTCTCGTTTTGATTCGAAGTCCACGATCGGTTTGGTAGAAATAACATTTGGTTACGCTTAAGTCTTTGACACCACCTGATGTTTCAGACCCAAGGACAACTGCACCATGGCCAAATGCCATGTAACAGTTTCTAACGGTCATTCTTTCAGTGGGTTGACGGTATTTCATACCTAAATCATATTTACCTGATTTAATTGCGATACAATCATCACCAACTGAGAAATTCACACCAATGACATTCACATCCTGACAACTTTCAGGATCACATCCATCGGTATTAGGTGAATCATGAGGGGATTCTATCTTTAAATCAATAAAATCAATAAACTGTGAGAAATATGGATGTAGGTTCCATGATGGAGTATTTTTAACGGTGACACCTTGCATACCAATATGGTCACAATGACTTAAGAAAACACCTTTTGGACGCCATGCACCACCGCGCATGACTTTGTGATTAATCCACCAATCAGAATTTTGAGCATTCTCATCAATGATTCCTTTTCCAACAATTTTAACATTTGTCACCATGATTCCAGTAATGATTGATGCAAACGTTGGTGCAGCAACACCTTCCCAACTGGAAAGTTCAATCAATTCACCGGTTGGAAGTGTTCTTTGAGCTTCTAGGATTGGATATTTTTGACGATCCGTTTCACCTAAAAGAATCGCGCCTTCATGTAAATGAATGGTTTGATGGCTTTTTAGGAAGAGTGGTCCAGTCCAATATGTTCCTTTTGTTATCTCAATTAAAGCGTCATCTTTAGCTTTATTAATCGCTTCTTGGATTGCTTTTGTATCATCATGTTTCCCATCACCAATGGCACCAAAATCTCGAACGTTAAGAGTTTGACTAACCCAATTTGTTCTAAAGTTTAGTTGATGATCATTAACACGAATCATATGGGATGTATCTGGTTTAAGTCCAAAAAGGGAAAACACATTGGTTTTCACTTTTTCAAGCACAAGTTCTTCATCTAGAAATACATTAAATTGGCTTGGTGCAAAGTATGGTTGATCATTTTCTAATTCAAATGTCGCACTCACGGCAGATAAGAAGATGAGATTAATCACGCTTTAACTCCTTTTTTCTTGTTATAAAGTGAAACAATTAAAGATTTAATACCAAACCAAATGAATTCAAATGCAAGAAAATATAAACCATAACTAATGGCATCTAGTCCTTCTTGTTCACCGGTTAATAAAAAGGTTAAGGTTGGGATGTTAAGACTCGTGAACAGTTCTACAACACCAATATGTACAAATATAATGGTGATAAAGATAACGGATATATAACCAATCGTTGAAAGTAAACTGACTAAGCTTTTACGATTAATTTCACCAAATGGTAAATATTGAGTAGTCTTTTGATCTTCACGATGCATAAATAAAATGAGTTTATTTGTGACATATTCAGTCAGTAATACGAGGATGATAAATAGAGCTGCGTACTGATCTAAATTATCTTCTCTTGCAAGTTCAATCGTTTGGAATGCAAGAAAGTAAGCAACACCGGCAACCCAAAATCTTAGGAATATTATTTTCCAAATCGGTTTGATGGTTGCAAATTTATCAATTGAATAGGGTTCTTTATTACGTTTTTCTTGTTCTAATTCCTTTTTAGTCTTCAATTTTGACATATTTCCAATCCACGTAAATCCATGCAAGTATGGTTGCTATCAGTTGTGTAATTGCTCCTGCGATATAAACAGAATAGGAGAATACTGCATATGGATACTTTATAAAATTAAATCCATTTGAGCGAGAAGGTTCGGTGATAACGATGAATGCATAGAATGCAACACCAACAATTTGAATAACCGTGAGTACCGTCATCATAATGAGTGAGAATGGGTTTTTCTTTTGCCCAAAACTAACACCATTAAAGATTTGCATCATCGATAATAAGGTTAATAAAAACACTGTGAAGACTGCCATTGCACTATATTGAGTCCCTAAGGCAACAACAGTGTATAAATGGCTTTTAAGCTGAAATCCACCCATCGTAAAGTCTAATGTTGCAGAAAACAACAATACTGCAATGAGTGATAAGTAAAGTGGAATTTTATGCTTATTAAAACTATACCAACGAGCGGCTTTAGAACGTTTTTTAATTGGTTTGTTTTCGTTGGATTGGATCATGTTCTCTGGCATGTTAAACTCCTTTTTACAGTCTTTCAAATTTTGCTTGATTCAAGTTAAATTTCAATGATACTTTTTGTCCAATTTCAATCTTCAAAAACTTTCTAACTTTTACGTTTAAGATTTTTCCATCTAAATCAATTTGGACAATTTGATAATTCTCATAATCATTATAACTAATAATAGATGCTTTACCTAAGTTATCCGTATGATAAGTGATATCTTCAGGTCTTAAGAATAATTTGAATGGTTTATCAGAAAATTGTGATTTGATCTTTTCAAGTAAGGTGATCTCACAATCGGATGATACCAAATCATTAATGAGTACAGTATCTGATTGAATCATTCCTCTTAATTGATTGATTGGTGCTTGTGTACTAACTTCTTTGTAGATTCGATCTTGATGTGGGTGATTGAAGAAATACGCTTTCTTCAAATCAAACTGATAATGGATTTTATCACCTTTATCGTAGACGAATCTTTCATCAATTTTAGCGATAACTTTTTGTTCACCAATATTAAAGTGAACAAGTGCAGAGTGTCCGAGTAATTCATAATTGGTTACAATTGCATTAAAGTTTTTATGTTCATCACGAGCCCTTTCAATGATGACATGCTCTGGTCTGATACCTAAAATGATTGGTTCATTTTCATAATGATAATCTTTAAGTGTTTGATAGGTACTTGTTGATGTGATATCAAGTAAATCATCACCAAGATTTAGTTCACCTTTACCATTAATATTTGTCTTAAAAATATTCATTGGTGGTGTTCCAATAAAGTTAGCAACAAAAAGATTAGCTGGATTCACATAAATTTCAGATGGTGATGCAATTTGTAAGATGTATCCTTGATTCATAACAACAATTCTGTCAGCTAGTGTTAAGGCTTCAATTTGGTCATGAGTAACATAAATCATGGTTGCTTTTAGTCTGCTGTGAAGTAATTTGAGTTCTTTTCTCATGGTGCCACGTAGTTTAGCATCAAGGTTTGATAGTGGTTCATCAAGTAAGAACACTTTAGGGTCACG
>JAEYXZ010000019.1 GCA_023431045.1 Bacillota bacterium
GCATTAATTAATTCCATATCAAGACCGAATAAGTTCATCGCAGCATTTGCAAGAGCGATTAAGACGAACACAGCGATATCTCTTACACCAAATAATGATGAAATTAAAACGATCATTAATGAAGAACTAATCGCATATTCATACCATCTCATCTTATTCATACCTTGTTTCAAATCTGCAACGTAACTTTCTTTATGAGGGAACGCAATAATGAAGTGGAAGATTCCAGAGATTAACAAGAAGCAAGCAGTGAGTGGTAGGAATGGTAATTCAAAGAGTGTATCGGTTGGAGTTAGGACTAAGCCTTGACCTTGGACGAAACTCAAATAATTACCAATCACTGGAATCGTGAAGGTTTGTGTACCGGTGCCATCCAAATTAGGATAGATAAGAAAAGCAAACAACATCATCAAAATACCTTGAGCCAAGTGAATTGAGCCCATGATTTTGTTGAATCGGATGAGACTTGAAAACGACAATGAATCTTTGACTGAATTTTGTTGATCCATATATTTAGTTCTCCTTTGTAGTGATAACTCTATTGTATCACTACTATAATTCTTTTGAAAGCGTTTTCGTACGTAATAGTAGACCTTAAAATAAGAAAAGGAAATTACAGATATGAGTGAATTTGCTTGGAACTTATGAGATAATAAGAATACAGTAAAAGAGGTAAGTCAATGACTGAAAGTGAATTATATCAACCGTGTAAAATCTTACTAGAAACGATGGGCTTTATGGTTAAAGCAGAAGTCGGACCAGTCGATATTTTAGCAGTTAAAGAAGATTACACAATTATTGTTGAGTTAAAACTAAATATCTCACTCAAGCTCATCTATCAAGCAATCGATCGTCAAAAACTAGCTGATAAGGTTTATGTTGCATTACCAAGTAGTGTGATTGCAAAACAAAAAGCTAATGTAAAGTATTTTATTAATTTACTAAAGAGATTAGAAATTGGTTTAATCTCAGTAACAAAAAACAAAGCAGATATTGTTGTTGAGACCTTTGGATTTGATGTACAAAAAAGTATCACTTCAAGCAAGCGTAAAAAAGCTAAAATGATGAAAGAGTTCACACTTCGTAAAAGTAGTGAGAATGTTGGTGGAATTAAACAAAAGAAAATGACCCATTATAAGGAAAAAGTGATTGAAATTGCTAAGTACTTAAATGAGTTTGGTGAAAAGTCACCTAGAGACATTGGTTTATATACCGGAATTAAAGATACACCAAACATTTTAAGAAAAAACTATTACATGTGGTTCTATCCTGTGAGAAGAGGAATATATTCTCTTTCCTTGATTGGACAAAAAGAAATTGCTCAATATTTAGATGTCTTAAGTGATGATTTAGAACACATCTAAATCATAAAATAAACCACAATTATTGGTTTTCGTTCATATGTATTGAATTATAGTTTCGAGTTTGTTACAATACTCGAAGAAGGGGAGTAGTTTCCTAGCAATCAATCGTCATTTCGATAGCAATATCCGGTTGATTCCAAGCATAGCTTGTAACCAGACCTTCAGGACTTATTATCTTGAGGGTTTTATTTTTGGTAAGATTCTCAAACACGAAAGGAGACGTCATGGAACACGTCATCAATGTATTACTCTTATTAGTGGGATTTTTCTTCTTAGTAAAAGGTGCTGACTTCTTTGTTGAATCATCCGCCTCAATTGCAAGACGCTTTAATGTATCTCCACTAGTTATCGGTTTGACTTTAGTCGCATTTGGGACATCACTTCCTGAACTTGCGGTAAGTTTTATCGCATCGATTACAGTAGAAGCAGGTCAAACTGCAGATATCGCAATGGGAAATGTGGTCGGATCTAATATGGCAAATATTGCATTAATTCTAGGTTTAACAGCCATCGTTAGACCAGTTATCGTTTCTAAAACGATGGTAAAAAAAGAATTCATATTCTTAATGGTTAGCTCGATACTATTGGTTGTATTTGCTTTTGCATTCCAAGCAGATGCGGCAATCGTTTGGTGGGAATCCTTAATCTTGTTACTGTTCTTTGCAAGCTATATCATCGTCATGATTAAAACTTCAAATGGTGATGCAGCTGTTGTTGAAGATTATGAAATCATTGATATGAAAAAAGCTATATTATTAGTTATTGTTGGCATCATCGGGGTTACACTTGGTGGTTATATGGTAACAACAGGTGCTGAGAATATTGCAGTAAGTATTCTGGTTGATCTATTTAGTGTGGAAACATCTAAAGCAGTCACTTTAATTGGATTAACGGTGGTTGCAGTTGGTACCTCTCTACCTGAGATGGTGACATCAATTGTTGCAGCTAAAAAAGGTGAAAACGAGATTGCTTTTGGGAATCTAGTTGGATCAAACATCTTTAATATTTTATTTATCTTAGGTCTTTCTGGACTTGTGACAACACTAGGCATTAATCAAGACGTCTTAATTGATACCTTAATTATGACTGGGATAACAATAGTTGCATTAATCTTTGCGGTTACCTTTGAAAGGGTATCCAAAAAAGAAGGGTTCATTCTAGTTTTAATTTACTCAGCGTATATTGTTTATATTATTCTAAGAGCTCTTGGAATTGCATAATTAATAAAAAATAAAGAAACCGATCATCGATTCAATCTGTATTGAATATATGATCGGTTTTTTATATCTTTAATTAGTGAATTTTAATCTTTTAAAAATTAGGATTGATATAATGAAGTTGGTTTTAAGAAAGAGAGAAGTCATATGAAAGCAATCTTTACCGGAATGAATGGGACTGTTGCACCTTTTGTTGCAAACTATTTTAGCGAAAAAGGATATGAAGTTATTGCATACGATCGAAATATTGTTTCAACTGAAAATGAAAGAGAGATTGAACCCTTTATTTTAAGACATCAACCCAAAATATTGTTGCATTTTGCGATGGGGTCTATCGAATGGACTAAAAATCTTTCATTGATTTGTTCTAAAAAGCAAATAGAATTTGTTTATATTAGTACGGTCTCAGTCTTTTCAAATGAGAATAGAGGACCACATACAATTGACTCAATTCCAGATGCAGATGATGATTATGGACGTTATAAAAGAATGAGTGAATCTGTTGTATTAAATAATCACACCAGCCCTTATATTATTAGACTAGGATGGCAAATTGGTTATGGAAAAGGCCAAAATCAAATGATTGATTTTCTATACCGAAAAATGGCAGAAGAAGGCGAAATAAAAGCATCTTCACTTTGGTATCCTGCAACATCATTTTTACAAGATACAGCATCTGCAATCTATCAAATCGTTCACGAGCTAAAACCTGGATTATATCATGTTAATAGTAACGATCAATACACATATTATGAAATTGTTCAATACTTATCAAAAATTTATGCTGAATTAACTGTTGTTGAAACTAAAGATTTTAATGCTGATCACCGAATGATTGATGAACGAGTAAAGATTAGAAAACTAAGTGAAATTTTTAATGGCGAATGAAATTTTATGAAGCAATAATTAATAAACATAAAATGCTTTTCTATATAATAAAGATACTCTTTACAAGGGGGAGTAAGTATGAATATTAATGACTTATTAATGTATGGGGCAGCTATCCTTTTTGCAGGGCTAATCACTTTTCCATTCAGTGCGATGCTATCAAAAAATAATAAATGGATGGTGTTTGTCATCCCTGGAATACTTGCAGCTATCGCAATTGTTTTTGCAATCATGGGTTTCTTAGACGATGGATGGGGAAGACTTGGGTATCTACTTGTTGCATCATTTTCTGCAATTGGTTTTATTGGATCTTTAGCTTCTTCACTATTCTTATTATTTAGGTATCGTTAACTTTGTAGGCTTTGACCAATTCGCATTTATAGGAGACAACAGATGAAAAATTGGATTAAAGATTTATCGTTATTTATGGTGAGTCAAACAGTCTCACTTTTAGGATCAATGCTTGTCATGTATTCCATTATGTGGCATATTACATTAACAACCCAATCAGGCATCATGATGACTATTATGGTTTTATGTTCCTTTATCCCAGCACTTTTACTATCACCTTTTGCAGGCGTTTGGGCGGATCGTTTAAATCGAAAAATGCTCATCATTGTCGCCGACTTAGGTATTGCTGCTGTGACACTTGTAATTACTGTATTATTCTTTTTCGGTATTAGAGAGTTATGGATTGTTTTTGTTGTCTCGATTGTTAGAGCATTTGGACAAGCTGTCCATCAACCGGTAGTCTCTGCGGTTTATCAACAAATCGTCCCTGAGGATAAGCTAATCAAAGTCCAAGGTATTGCACAAGGTATTCAATCAACATCAATGATTTTAATGCCACTTTTAGCCGGACTACTTCTTGCTTATTTTTCAATTGAATACATTTTCTTTATTGATATTATTACTGCAATCTTTGCAGTTATCATTCTTATTACCGTAGTTAAAATACCAAAACATAAGGCTGAAGGTAGCACACAAGCTATAGATTATTTTAAAGATATTAAGGAAGGATTTAAGTATACATTCTCTCACAAACTGATATTAAATATTATTTTATTTAGTTTTCTCTTTATGATGATGGTTTCCGCACCCGCATTTCTAACCTATCTTCAAGTCGCTAGAGTCTTTGGTCCAGAAGAATGGCGTCTATCAGCACTTGAAGCGATCTTTGGTATAGGGATGCTAGCAGGATCAATCACGATATCCATTTGGGGTGGTTTTAAGAATCGTTTAATTACATTCTTTATTGCATATATTGCAATTGGTATGGGTACGATTGGTTTAGGTATACCATTTGAATTTTGGACATATTTAGGATTTTGGGGATTCGTTGGATTCTTTATTTCTATAAGCAGTCCTTTATTAGTTGGACTCATACAAGAAAAAGTTGATCCTCAATTTATTGGTCGTGTCTTTTCAGTTTACGGACTCATTAGTACCGTTAGTATGCCACTTGGAATTTTAGTATTTGGACCTCTTGCGGATGTTATTAATGTTTCCCATATTATTTTATTTAGTGGTGTTATGATGGTTGCATTTTCTATTGTTCCACTCTTTAATAAAGAATTACTTAAAGAAGGATTAAAACTTGTTATACCAAAAGAAGTTCTAGTAGAGGAGATATCATGAGTAAAATTGCATTCTTAATCATAGATTTACAAAAAGCTTTCATTGATGATCGTAAAGGTCAAAAGGTATATGATGATACATTAATATATGTAAATGAAACAGCTAAACTATTTCGTAAAGCTAATCAGCCGGTCATCGTGATTCGTGACATTGAAGAAGGCGATGGTCCGTTATTTGATATTGTAGATGACTTAAGGGTAGAAAAAACCGATATAAAATTAACTAAGACATATTCGAATAGTTTTTGGAAAACAGAATTAGATGATATCCTTAAAAAACTTAATGTTGATTTTGTAGTTATTTCAGGAAGCGCTGCAGAACAGTGTATTCTTGCAACCTATAATGGGGCAAAAGAGAGGGAATATCAAGCTGTAATCTTACAACATGGGGTCTTTGCTGATCATCCGAGTGGACTTATCGATTTATTAAATAATCGAGCATTAATTTCTTATACTGCAATTTCGTACTTACTTAAAAAAACGATATAAAAACAGCCGCTCAATATCAAGATGACTGAGCGACTGTTTTTTTAGTTTGTATAAGTTGAAGGCGTTATTTCGAGTGGTTTGATGATTGCTGCTTCAATCGATTCTTTAATCACATCTAAGTCACTCAATTTAACCTCATCAGTTCCAGTAAATCCGGTTGGTAGATAGGTAATTGAATCGATATTCAAATCAGTGATTGCTCTAAAGAACGTGAGTCCAGCAATATAGCGTCCCTTTCCATAACTCAAATGATATCCATCTCTAGTAAAGGTGTCTCCCATATAACTCGATCTTAAATTCTGAATGACGGTTCCAACCGGAATGAGTCCTTCAATTCGATCGTGATTAGATACAACGGTTTCATATGCTTCAATGATTCCATCATACATTACTTGCTGATCATAGTTATAAGGTTCAAAGAAAGCATGGTCATTACCGGTTTCATTTGCCCAAGTTAAATGCCAAAATATTTTAGCATTTGGATTCGTTTTATAACCGTGAACATAATTGATGAGTCTGGTTAGATAAGGTTCATATTGATCTTTTAAACCACTTTTTACTGGCGCTTCTTGGATCGTAATAATATCCCAATCTTCATCAGTTAAACCTTGAAGTAATGTCGAAAATGGTGTATCAACCCACGTACCATTCGTTGTTTTACGATAAACATATGCTTTTGAGTTATTAACTGCGAAACTAGCATGTTGAGACAATTCAGCACCAGCGACGACTAAATTTCCTAAAATTATATCCTCAATGCCATAATCATCAGCAATTTGATATAAATATTGCATGGCATCGTCTGAGTAACTGTTACCGATAGCAAGGACTTTTAATTGTTTAGAATAATCAACAGTCATTGGTGTATATGTTTGTTCGGTGACAGTGACTTCAATAAGTGTTTCTAT
>JAEYXZ010000032.1 GCA_023431045.1 Bacillota bacterium
CCTTTAAAGTTAAGCCATACTGGGAAAATGTGCCCTAATACTGCACCCATACCATATAAAATAACGATGTCGAATCCATTAACGAAATTAAGTTCGTTATAACCAAGGATGTATCTAACGATAATGATTGGTAGTGCACCTTTAAAACAGTCTAGTAGGAAAACTGGAAGTGCATACTTAAAACCTAAAATTCGTTTGACATTGGTTGAACCAACGTTTTTGCTACCGTGTTCACGAATATCGATTCCTTTGAATACTTTAGGAATGATAAATCCAAATGGAACAGATCCAATTAAATAAGCGATAAGCATTGCTAAGATAATCCACAAAATTGTCATGTCTATGTACCTCTTACAACATTATAACATAATTTATTATTATATAATAAGATGCAATTTTATGTAAAAATACACAATAATAGCACAATTATGTTGACAGTGCTAAATCATTGTTGTAGAATAGATTTGGCACTAAAATGTGTAGAGTGCTAAAGGAGGGTTTGGATGCTTACTTCAAGACAAAAACTGATTCTTAAAGCCATTATTGATTTATATAGTGAAACCGCAGAACCAGTTGGTTCAAAGTTATTAACCCAATTACCCTATTTAGATTTCTCATCAGCGACCCTTCGATATGACATGGCTGTATTAGAGGAATTAGGTTATCTCGAAAAAACTCATACATCCAGCGGACGTGTTCCTTCTGAAAAGGGATATCGATATTACGTAGATCATTTAATTACACGTGATAATGATGTTGTCAATATGTTCCCGATGGTTGATGAAATCTTTGAGAAAAACACCTATACAAGAGAATCTGCCATTCAAGAAGCCTTGAAACTATTGACCGACTTGACAAATTACACAGCTGTTGCAGTCGGACCAGATATCGAACAGTCCAAAATTAAAAAGATTGACTTTATTCCACTTGGGACAAAAGACGCAGTCATTTTAATTGTGACCGACCGTGGTCATGTACAACATCAACAGATTCATGTTGCTGATAATACATCAATCAATGACTTAAAAGAAGTAATTAAGACGCTTGATGATTTATTAAAAGATCGTTTTATCTATGATGCAATTGAAATCTTAAAAGAAGAGTTTGCACAAAAAGAACTACATAACTTTATGGACTATCAATCACAAATTATTGATTCATTCATTCAAGCATTTAGTAAGTTTGCTAGTGAATCATTCTACTTATCTGGAATGACAAATGTGTTTGAACAACCAGAGTTCTCCAATGTCAGTCATATCAAACGCTTTATGGATATGATGGAAAGAAGAGAAATCGTCAAACTGATTGGTACTAAAGACGGTTTAACAGTGAGGTTCTCATCAGATACAGATATAATTCCACTTGATCAAATGACAATCGTATCTGTACCATTTAACATCAATGAAGTAGACATCGGTCGGATTGCATTATTCGGACCAAGTCGAATGGCATATAAGAAAGTAATCCCATTACTTGAATATATAGCCGCCAATCTTGCAAAATTGTATAAGAATAATAAGGAGTAGTGAACATGGAAGACAAGGAAAAAGAGCTCAAAGAAACGAAAGAAGCAAAAAAAGAGAAAAAACACGCTCATTTAGAAAAAATTCATGAACTAGAACGACAAGTTAAGGAGTTCAATGATAAGTATTTAAGAGCACTAGCAGATCAAGAGAATTTCAAAAAAAGAATTCAAAATGAACGACAAATCGAAAAGAAATATGCAGCAAGTCATTTCGCAAACGAATTACTCGTTCCATATGAACAATTCGTCAAAGTAGTTGAGTTTCCAACCGATAATGAGTTGTTAAAGAATTTCCTTATTGGATTCAAAATGATTAAGGACCAGTTCCAACAAATTTTAGAAAATGAAGGTGTTAAAGAAATAAAAGCACTGAATGAAAAATTTGATCCTAGTATCCATCATGCAATAGAAAAAGATCATGATAATACCAAGGAAAGTGGAATTATTACAGAAGTTTTACAAAAAGGTTATTATTTTAAAGATCGCGTATTAAGACCTGCCATGGTCAAAGTAAATGAACGGAGTGAAGAACAAAATGGCTAAAACAAATAAAATTATTGGTATAGACTTAGGTACAACCAACTCGGTTGTAAGTATTATGGAAGGTAGCGAAGTTAAAGTTATCGCTAATGCTGAAGGGGGAAGAACAACCCCATCTATCGTTGCTTTCAAGGGTGATGATATTGCCGTTGGTGAACCAGCAAAAAGACAAATGATCACTAACCCAAATACTGTCTACTCAATTAAGAGACATATGGGTGAATCAAATTATACAGTTGAAATAGCAGGAAAGAAATATACCCCTCAACAAATTTCTGCTTATATCTTACAAAATCTTAAGAAAACAGCTGAAGATTATCTTGGTGCAACAGTTACAGAAGCGGTTATTACTGTTCCTGCTTACTTTAATGATGCGCAAAGACAAGCAACTAAAGATGCTGGAACGATCGCAGGGTTAAACGTCAGACGTATCATTAATGAACCAACTGCATCAGCGCTTGCTTATGGTATTGATAAAACAGAAAAAGAACAAACTGTCCTTGTATTTGACTTAGGTGGTGGAACATTCGACGTTTCAATTCTACATCTAGCTGATGGTACATTTGAAGTTGTTTCAACAGCGGGAGATAACAAACTTGGTGGAGATGACTTCGATGAGAAGGTCTATCGTTTCCTTGCTCAAGAATTCAAAAAAGAACAAGGCGTTGATTTACTACAAGATAAGATGGCTTTACAAAGACTTCGTGATGCAGCTGAAAAGGCAAAGAAAGAATTGTCTAGTTTAACAACTACAACCATCTCCTTACCATTTATCACAATGGGTGCTGCAGGTCCTCTACACTTAGAATATAATTTAACGCGTGCGAAATTTAATGAATTAACTAAAGATTTAGTCGATCGCTGCATCGGACCAGTTCGCCGCGCATTAGCCGATGCTAAGTTATCTGCTAAGGAT
>JAEYXZ010000062.1 GCA_023431045.1 Bacillota bacterium
CGACAATCGTCATATCACCTACAATAAAAGATAAAGACACGACACTCGCATCTTTAAATATCTTTTGTTTAAAACCTGTTTGAGTGGTTGAATCAACGACGATTCCGAATTCTCTTACCATATTAATAATGCAATCCAATAACCCATAAATGCAAGCAAGATTCCAAGTAGGATTCCAGCTGCAACTTCTCTTGGACGATGTCCTAGTGCTTCTTTAAGTTTCTTTTCTTCAACATCGATATTTTCAATTAAGTTTAATCTCAATTTAATTTGATTAAGCTCACGTGCATGCTTAGATGCTTCATATCGAATCCCAAATGAATCATGTACCACTACAAGTGCTAAAACAAGAGCAATTGTAAATTCTACACCAATCGGTTGAATAAAAAGTCCAATTGCGGTTGTCAGTGATGTGACTAATGCACTATGGCTTGATGGCATTCCACCGGTTGAGAATAGAACCATTTCATCGATCTTTTTATTCACAATGCTCGTAATGAAAAACTTCGTTATTTGCGCGATTAAAAGCGATGAAATCGTAATAATAATAATGATATATGGAATCATTTCATTGGGAATCATTGTTTTATACCGTCACCACGGCAATAATGCCAGGGACACTTTCTAATAGCATGGTTTCAATACCTTGTTTCAAGGTGATATCGATCGCCATACAGCCATCGCAAGCTCCACCCATTTTTACATAAACAATACCATCTTCAATATTGACGAGTTCAATATCACCACCATCACGTTGGATGTATGGACGAATTCTGTTGATGATTTGATTGACTTGTTGTGTTACTTCATTCATATTTTCTTGCATATCGCTGCCCTCTACAAAAATCACATTTATTATACATTACTTTTCGTATTTTTTAATCGTTTTAACACAAAGAATGGGCAATTATGGTTACAAGATTCATTTAGATAATCTGGAATCTTTTTATAACCGTTTGCTCCTTTTGGATCTTGTGAAAATCCTTTAAGTCTTAATATTTCTGATGATAAGTCGCCGACGATATAAGTGTATCGATCAAATGCGACATCAACATATTTATCGACAAACTTTTGAATATCAAATGCATCACGATAATTTTTTAATAGTTCAAAATTGCCAATTGGTGTTTCTATAATCATTGTTTCTCCATTCTAACCTGATACATACGTATCAAGTTTGACATCATAATCAAACGGTTCAAACGAAACTTCTTCCCCTTGATAGATGATACCTATTTTATATGGTTTATTGAATAAAGTAAAGAAGCGATCAAAATATCCTGCCCCATATCCTAAACGGTAGTTGTCCTTTGTCATCCCAAGGGATGGTACCAAACATAAATCGAGTTTCAGATTGAGATTCTCTCCAGTTTTTGGTTCTAGGAGTCCAAAACTGGTCTTTTCAAGGACTGTTTTTGAATTAAATTCATGATAAATAATTTGTCCATCAACGGTCTTTGGTAAAGCAAAGATTTTATCTGGATATAACTTAATTAGATCGAGCAAATTAATTTCTTTTCCAAGTGGGTAATAAATGCCAATAACCTTAGCCTTTTGGAACACTTCCATATTTGAAAGAGTTCTAATGATTGAGTTTTTTGCTTCAATCATTCTCTTATCATCCATCATGGATCGATTCTTTAGAATCTGTTTTCTTAATTCTTTTTTTAGAGACATCTACTTAATATCCTTATAGTAACAACTATTACCTTTATATTGAGGATTCATTGCTGTCTTTAAAGCTCTCATTGTATTTTGATAAAGTTCCATTGCATTAACTGCATCGGTATACATCTCGGCAATTCCGATAAAGACTTCTAGTTCAACCTGGATTGCACCATATTCAATTGACAGGTTCAAATGGTTTTCCTCAGCTCTTAATCCGTTTTTAAGTGCTCCCATTTTTCTTGGGTCAGTCAACGTTAAAGCAAACTCTAATCCAGAAATACGATAAATATCTGAGCTTTCAGTGATGAAGGATTGTTTGATCTTATTGATGTAATGTCCCATTACCATATTACCAATTTCACGACCATGCTTTTCATTAATTTGTGGGACGTTGGCAAGTTTTAATATCGCTAATTGGAATGGTCTTTGTGTCTTAATCAAATTCTTCAAATCAACACTTAAATGATTTTCATCTTTTATTTCATCAAGGACATCAATGTTACTCTTTCTAAAATGAGCTGCATGCATCGGAGTAATTATCCCCATGATAACTGCACTATTCTTATCTTCAAATAATCTCTTACCTTTTTCTTTAATCCAGATATAGTTTCCTTGAATCATTAATCGGTATGAGGTTTGATAACTATCTTTAGTCATCGTTAAACCACTTAAAGCGGCTAAGTATTTTTGTAAATCATTGGGTTCTATTAAACTACGATAATCTGCTAGGCTTAATGTATGAGATGCAATTTGGAGTTGATCGACTAAAGTGTCATTTAACCAAATCGTCTTTTCATCTAAATCAACTGAAAATAGTCCTTCATCTGAAAGCTCTAGTGTTGCAATAAACTTATGACGAATAGATTCTAGTTCTGAATCGGTTTGTTTAAGAACTTTTTCTACTTTCATTAATGCTTCATCAGTTCTTTTTTCACCAACACACATACGGCCACGGTATTTACCTAAGACAAAGATGGGTTGCATCGAAAGATGAAGAATGATGGTTTCACCCGTGAAGTTTAAGAAACTTAATTCTTGTTCTTCTGAATCACTTGGTTTTGCTGTCTTCTTATATTCATAGAAGTATTTTTCCATCGTACGATTATTGATATCTTCACCATTAAACTTCGTAAAACGAATGGCTTGAGAAAACACTTGGAATAACTTTTTACCAATAACATCTTCTTTTTCCATATTAAGTTCTCTTAAGAGTGATAAAGAAATATCTTTAATTTTTTCTCGGTGGTCAACAACATAATAAACATTCCACTTTGTGTTCTTAATTCCTTTAACGAACACTTGATATTGGGATGCATTAATAATCGCGTTCTTAAAAGTACCATATAAAACTAATAAGAACATGAGATAGTTTATAAATTGATAAACGATATAAATGATTTGATACGTATTATAAGGTTCATCTTGTCCAATGTACTTATCAAACAAAAAAATTAGTATGACAAAGACGACTAAATTGAAAAACGATAATATTAATCGGTTTTTTAAGACTTTCTCTTTTAAGATGGATTCGGTGATCACGAGTGAAACAATGAAAAGTGCGATGATCGCACCGAATAATGGATTTTGAATCAGCATATTTGCTCCTTATAGCTTATGGGAATAAAATGAAGTGAACGTATTTAAAGTATAAAATAGCTGTCGTTATGATAAATGCTAAGAAATAAACCATCCATGGAAAACGTGAAAAGAATGAAACAAACTTACCTGAAATATCACGACTACCAAATAGTCTTGTTGGTTCAAATATAAAGCTCAATAGTTTTTTTATCATTTTCTTCACCCTTACTTCATAAATAATGACAAGTATTCATTTAAGGAGTTTTCATCCTTCATCTTTGTCATTACACCATTAATCGCAACACTAATACTACCGGTTTCTTCAGAGACAACAACGGTTAAACTATCGGTTATTTCTGAGATACCTAACGCAGCACGGTGTCTTGATCCAGTTGTTTTTTCGAAACTTTCATTGGAAGATAAAACAAAGTATGCACCAGCACAAATAATCCGGTCTCCACGAACAATCACCGCACCATCATGTAGTGGTGTGTTTGGTGTGAAAATGTTAATGAGAAGTTCATGTGATACTTCTGAATTAAGTGTAATGGCACGTTGAGCATATTGATCGAGTGTATTATGTTTTTCAATCGTCACTAAACCGCCAATTTGACTCTTAGATAAAAATGACGCTGCTTTAATAATTTCATTTTTAGTTCTTTCGCCACCCATCACGAGGGTATCACTTCGAATGGCTTCTTTCCAAAGTGATTCTAAGGTTAGACGAATATCTGGTGCTGCAACAATCATTGTAAAGACAGGGAACCACATCGCGATAAACATAAATATTTCACTTGAAAATGGTAACTTAGCCCAAACTGAGATTGCTAAAATCACTAACATAAAGAAATAAAAAATGGCATAACTAAAGATGCGTTTGTTATGAAGAATAAATTTTAAGAATAGTAGGACAACGACGTAGATGAAATAAAAGTCTAAGATTGTCCACCAAGAAAGATTATCGTACCAATTCATAGAAGAGAAATTCCTTTCCGCTTGATTAACTCAATTATAGCATAATAGATGCTATTTAAGTGTGTAAAACAAGGCGTTTTCGTATATAATAGTTTTGGTAGTAAAACTTATGAAAGGTGATGAAAAAATGTATTCAAATCTCGATTTACACAGTCTATGCATCTAAATATCTTAACGAGAAAACTATATTTTTTCACACGTCTCTCGTTAAGATAAATCTATAAAACGGGAGAAATTATCTATGCAACAACAAGACCGTGCGCTCCTAGTCGCACTCAATTACAGAGAACCTTTAAAAAAGACTCAAACTTCAATCGATGAACTAGAAGAACTGGCTAAAGCAGTCGGTATTTTAACGATCGACAAAGTGGTACAGTCATCAGATTCAATTGATCCAAGATATTTTGTTGGTAGTGGTAAAATCTTAGAAATCAAAAAAATGATTGATGTTTTAAATGTCAATATGGTGATTTTTGATGATACCTTATCAGCTGGTCAACTAAGAAATATCGAAAAAACATTAGAAGTCCAAATCATGGATCGCTCATTTTTAATTTTACAAATTTTTGCTGAAAGAGCTAAAACCAAACAAGCCATTTTAGAGGTCGCACTTGCTCAAAAACTTTATTTACTACCGCGCTTAATTGGCATGTCTAAATCATTATCTAGACAAGGTGGTGGCTCATTTAATGCCAAAGGTCCAGGTGAAACCAAACTGGAACTTGACCGTCGTCGTTTAACCGATGATATCGTTCATATCAAACGAGAACTTCACACGATTTTAAAAGAACGCTTAGTCAATCAAGAAGCAAGAATTGAAAATCAAATTCCAGTCGTCGCTTTAGTAGGTTACACGAATGCTGGTAAGTCATCACTCATGAATTATTTAGCAACCCAATATGGCACTGATAAGACTAAAGTCTTCGAAGAAGACATGTTATTTGCAACCCTTGATACGAAAGCTAAAAGAATCAAGAAGGATAATCATCCACCATTTATCTTAATTGATACTGTTGGATTCATTTCGAAACTTCCTCCAGAATTAATTACGTCATTTGAAAGTACATTAAATGATATTAAAACAGCTGACTTGATCCTTCATATTGTTGATGGTTTAAACCCTTCAATGGAACATATCGAATTCACCAGAAACATCTTGACTCAATTAGGGGCAAATACAACTCCACGAATTTTAGTTGTCACTAAATCAGACTTAATCCATAGTCCAATTCGTCTAAAAGATGACTATATTTTAGTCTCCAATAAAACTGGTGAACATATGGATGAACTTTACCGCTTAATTGATACCCATCTTTACCCAGATTCAAGAATCTTTAAATTGAAATTACCATTTGATCAAGGATCCTTATATGCAAAACTAAAAGAAACTACAAGAGTCCTTGAAACCAAATATGATGAAGATGGCATTTTGGTTCGAGCAATTCTCACCCCAAGCTTATCCAAACAATTAAAAAACTATATAAAGTAATACTTTATAATTCGATAACTTAACTTAATTGGTATTTCATGTATAACTTTGCTTGCATGTTATTTTTTGATTTGATATACTAATTTCGTATTTGAAAAGATTGTCGTATAATAGGTCAAATAAGGTGACCGAGTTTCTACCGCATAACCGTAAAACGTGCGACTACGAGTGATCAACTTCTTCTTTTTTAAGTTGTCAAAGTAGATAGAAACCATATACCTTCAGCAAGTATCTGGTTTTTTTATTTTTTTGACATTTCTTTCCAAGTACAAAAATCAAAAAAGGAGAAAAACATGAATTCAATTCGCAAGTTCTTCAAGTTCGAAGAACGTAGTACGAATTTTCGTATTGAAACCATTGGAGGAATCGTAACATTCCTTGCAATGGCGTATATTTTAGTTGTTAATCCTGGTATTTCATCTGGGCTTTGGTCAGGTAATGCCGGGATTCCTTATGGTGGTGTCTTCTTTGCTACCGCAGTTGGTGCTTTCTTAGCAACCTTATTAATGGCGTTACTTGCTAATCTTCCGATTGCACTTGCACCTGGTATGGGTGTTAATGCTTTTTTTGTTGGAACAATTATTGGAATCCATGGTTATACTTGGCAAGAAGCTTTAGCTCTATCATTTATTGGTGGTGTCATCTTCTTATTAATCTCATTAACTCCAATTAGAAGAAAATTAATTGAAGCAATCCCAGAAGACTTAAAAGCTGCAATCGGTGCAGGGATTGGTTTCTTTATTGCTTTTGTTGGATTAAGATTGACTGGTGTCTTTGTTTGGAATAATCAATTAGAACTTGGTAATTTAGCTGATCCTACCGTTTTATTATCCTTATTCTCAATTGCGGTTATTTTTGTTATTCATTCACTAAAACATAAGGTATCAAGATTCTCATTCATTATTTCAATTCTATTAACTACAATTGTTGGCTTAGTAATGGGATATGTCTTTAATGTTCCAGGAATGCCTGCAATTGGTGAATTTAACTACGATGCATTTGCTGATATTCCACAAGTTGCATTTGTAGGTTTTGCTGAGGGTCTTGGTACAGTATTTACTTCTCATAGTATTACAACCTCACTATTCTTAGTCTTTGCATTATTGTTTGTTGATATCTTTGATACTGCTGGTACTTTAGTTGCTGTTTCTAAAGGTGCTAACTTAGTTGATGAAAAAGGACAAATTCCAAATATTGATAAAGCGTTATTCTCAGATGCGGCTGGCACAATGATTTCATCCATGTTAGGTACTCCAGAAATTACTTCTTATGTGGAGTCTGCAACCGGAGTTGAAGCAGGTGCTAGAACTGGATTCTCAAGTTTAGTCGTTGGGGTTTTATTCCTCTTATCGCTTGCACTATTCCCAATCTTTAATGTCTTCACTTATTCCTCTGTGACCGCTGGTGCACTTGTATTAGTAGGTGTTCTAATGGCTCAACAATTAAAAGAAATCAACTGGAGTGATATTACTGCAGCAATTACCGCATTCATTACCATTGCTGGTATGTTATTCACATCATCGATTGCTGATGGTATCGCATTCGGATTTATCTTCTACAGTTTAATTAAACTTGTTCGTGGAGAAATCAAATCCGTATCTCCAATCATTTGGGTATCTTCCGCTTTATTTGTTGGATACTTCGTTTTAATGACAATCATTTAATAGAATAAATCTTTTCTGGGATCTTTAGGATCAATCGCTGACAGAAAACATAAAAAAGGTGCCACTTTGAAAATGGCACCTTTTATTATGAATGAATTTTATCCTTTATTTTTTGGTGTTACAAAATTGAGTAAGAGATTGAGTAATATACCACCAATCGCTGCAATACCAATACCAGGTAACATGAATTCTGGTGTTAGTTCAATACTATTGACTCCTAATCCAACAATTGCTATAAACGCGATAACTGCAACAACCTTCGGATCAAAGACATTGACTTGATTATCAATCATTAAGGCAATCCCTTGAACTGCGATTGCGCCAAAAAGATAGATTGAGATTCCTTGAACGACAGGATTCGTAATAATAAGTGCTAGGTTTCCAAGTTGAAGTACTTGAAGTAAGATACCAATGATAATTGCTAGAATACCAGTAATCATGAAAACAAAACTTGAGAAGTTTTTAGTGACCGCTGATGCTGAGATGTTTTCACCATAATTCGTACCAGCTGGACCACCAAAGACAACCGCCACGATATCACCAACACCGTCCCCTACTAAATTATCACCAAGCATATTTTTAATTGGATAGTGTTTACCTCCCTTATCTTTAGAAAGTGCATTGACATATAAATCAATTTGATTCACGTGTGCACTAGATTCTGGGATGGTTGCAAACGCGATTGGGAAAATTGCAATAATAGCTACCCCGATCATTGGTAGTGCACCAAATGCAGCGGGAATCGTTACCCATGGCATTGCATCAAGTAATTTAATGCCTGATGCACTTGCAATTCCTGCAAAGTAGGTTTGATAACCACCCGCTGAAAATGGAATCCAAATTAAATATGAGAAGACAATTCCAACAACAGTTCCAAGTAAGATTGGAATTTGTGAGATAAATCCTTTCTTTAAGACCACTGTAAAGATGACTGTTGCAAGAAGTGATACCATACCAACTAAAACTGCAAGCCAATCAATATTAACAAAGTCCCCTGATGCACTCCAATCATTGGTTAAACTTTGAAGAGTTACTCTTGCAAGAGATAAACCAATAATCATTGCGATTGTCCCAGTGATATGACTAGGTAAAATCTTATCAATAGCTTCTTTTCCAAATTTCTTAATTAAAAGTCCTGCGCCGATACTCATGAGACCCGATACGACTGAAGCGATCAGGACTGCACCGAGTGTGGCTGCAGGACTATTTGAATTAGATACCGCATAGCCGGTAACAATACCGACAGCTGGAATGTATGAAAATGAGGAACCATAATAGAGAGGAATCTTAAATCCGGTGATGAAAAGAAAAGCGATGGTCGCAAGTCCACTTGCGAGAACTGCGGCTGGGATGGAATAAATTGCCATATTTCCATTCATCAGGATAGCTGCTAAAACAGTGGCTGGTAGCATCACTAGAAATTGCTGTAGTGCAAAGACTAATGCTTGGCCTAATTTAGGTTTTTCATCTGGTAAAAACCCTGTGACTTGTTGTTGTTGCATTGGTATTTCTCCTTCTTATTTTATTTAATGTAATTTCCAGAAAAAAAGGACACTTATAGTGTCCTGTAAAAGCAATTTTTCATTAATCCTTACATGAAACATCACTCACGGTGTCTTTTCAGGACTTACATTTATGACAAGTATATCAAAATCAAAATTGATATGCAAGTTATATCATTAATGAAAATGTTTGATACGTCTTTCACTCATTTTCAGTAATATCTTTAAAGTATGCTTCAAGTGTTTCCATATAATCTTTTCTTGTTTCATTTCTAGCAAGTTTGGCTCTCACTTCACTTGCTTTTGGTAATCCTTTTAAATACCAAGGACCATGACTTCTCATTTCAAGGCACGCAATATGCTCACCTCTAAGTCTTGCAAGATCATCAAAATGTCTCATCATTAATTCTTTAATTTCAATATAAGTTCTTGGTGGTGCTTCACGACCATCAAGAAATGCATTGATTTCTCTAAATACCCATGGGTTACCAAGTGCAGCACGCCCAATCATCACGGCATCACATCCTGTATAATCAAGCATATGTTTTGCAGATGGTCCATCTGTAACATTACCATTTCCAATCACTGGAATTGATACTGCTTCTTTTACTGCTTTAATGACATCTAAATCAGGTTCACCACTATATCCTTGTGCACGGGTTCTTGCGTGCACTGTAATTGCAGATGCTCCAGCAGCTTCAATCATCTTTGCAACTTCTACAGCATTGACGCTATTGGCATCCCAACCACTTCTAATCTTAACAGTGACTGGTTTTGAGACTTTTGCTTTAATTGCTTTAACAATATCATAAATTTTTTGAGGATCTTTCATTAAGGATGCGCCAGCTTGCGCAGCAATTGCAACCTTAGGAACAGGGCATCCCATATTAATAT
>JAEYXZ010000100.1 GCA_023431045.1 Bacillota bacterium
GTATACAGATGCTTACTGTATATGCCTTTTCAACTGAAAACTGGAAAAGACCAGAAGATGAAGTGAAATTTTTAATGTCTAAACCCATTGAAATGATTCATGATAATTTAGAGAAATTTAATTCATCAACCATTAAAGTACTTTTTAAAGGTAGAAGAGATAGAATTCCTAAATCATTACTTGAAACCATTGAAATGTTAGAAGATCTTACCAAAGATCATGAAGGTATGATATTAAATATTTGTTTTGACTATGGCAGTTATGATGAACTTTTAAGAGCCGTTCAATTATCAAAAGAAATAACATGTGATGCAATCACTTCAAACCTAATGATACCGACACCTGTGGATTTATTGATACGTACTGGTGGAGAATATCGTTTATCGAATTTTATGTTGTGGCAAATCTCTTATGCAGAACTTTACTTTACAAAAGTATTATGGCCAGCATTTAATCAGAGACACTTAAATAAAGCATTGAAAGTATACTCAAAACGTCATAGACGCTTTGGAGGATTATAATATGAGAAAAAGAATTATCACAGGATTAATACTGGCAGCACTTCTTATACCGATTACAGTTTTAAACCATCCCTTATGGATGTTTAATATCTTTCAACTTGTGATGATTCTATTTGTCATTATGGGTTCGATTGAAATGCTTAACATGTATGAGAAGGAAAAACCAATTAAAATTGCAGTAAAGATCATTATTATTATTCTAGCTTTACTGACCTATATGAATATCGGTGGATTGATTGAACCGCTCAATCCCATCACATTACCTGGTTTAAACCTTATCACATTAACTTTAAATCCAATCGTCATTATTGCACTTGTAACTATCATTTTATTGAGTTTATTAGTATTTATTGATGATTTTAGTGGTGCGGATGTTGGTAAAGCATTAACCATTATTAATTATGTGGGTTTAGGTGCAGCATCTGTAACAATTCTTCGTTTCTTAGGTGTTCGATTTATTGTCTATGTTGCAATCATCAGCGTATTTACAGACGTATTTGCATATTTCTTTGGAATGAAATTTGGTAAACATAAGATGGCACCAAGAATTTCACCTAAAAAATCATGGGAAGGTGCAATAGCAGGAACATTCTTTGGAACACTCTCAGCTTCTTTATTTGCCATATTCTATGGAGTCATTTTCCAATCTAACGGATTCTTAGGAGATGTATTTAATCCACTGGACTATAGAACTATTTTTGATAACTTTACAACACTGAGTAATCAACCACTTCACATACAAGCACTGATCATTGTTCCAATAACACTCATTGGTTCAGTTGGTGCTCAAGTTGGTGACTTAGTAGCTTCTAAATTCAAACGTACCTATCATATTAAAGACTTTGGAAATATATTTCCAGGTCATGGTGGCGTTTTAGACAGATTTGACTCTATTTTATTTATTGGATTAATTTTCTTAAGTATATTTATTGTCATCACTCAGTTTTATCCGCTCGTATAAAGGAGTATTACATGCAACTATTTGAACTTATATTTAATATATTATTATTCTTAATTGTCTTAACGCTGATTATTTCAATACATGAACTTGGACACTTTTTACTTGCTAAAAGAGCAGGTATATTAATTCATGAGTTTTCAATCGGTATGGGACCAACCATTGTAACAAAGAAAAAAGGAGATACGAGTTACTCCATTCGTGCGATTCCACTGGGTGGATATGTTGCAATGTCTGGAGAAAATGGAGATCAAGCTTTAATTTCTAAGGGTTCTATGATTGGAATCAACTTAAATGAAATTGGTTTAGTTAAAGAAATTGTCTTGGATCAAACGATTGAGAAACGTTTAATTGAAGGAGAAGTCATCGACTTTGATTTATATGGTAAGAATTTAAGTGAATTATTTATTGATTTAAAACTTAAAGATGATACAATCCAAAGATTCCAAGTAACTAGAGATGCAAAATACGTGTATCAAAAACATAAATCACTTCAAATCACACCTGAGGAATCTAGTTTCTCATCTAAAACGATTTGGGAGAGATTCTTAGTATTATTCTTTGGTCCATTAATGAATTTCTTACTTGCTTTAGTGATTTTATTTATTGTAGCAATCGTACAAGGAAAACCACTTGAAGATAACGTTATTTATGAAACAAGTAATCCAATGTTAATGAAGGGTGATGTCATTACTGAAATTAATGGCACGCCAACTGAAAATATTTATGATATTCGCTCATCTTTAAGTACGATTGATTCTAATGAAGTTACGATACAAGTATTTAGAAATGGTACATCTGAAACGATGACGATTCCTGTTACACTTGTTATGCTAAATATAGGTATTGTGAACTCAATGTCTGGAGATAACCGAGATCAACTCTATATTGCTGGTTTAGGTGGCAAGGCAAGTGCAGCTGGTTTAAATGTGGGAGACTTAATAACACATATCAATGGCAATGCTGTAACTACGTGGTCAGAAGTACATTCCATATCAAAAAATTATCAAGATTTAAATATTGAGGTCTCAGTATTAAGAGATGGTGAGCAATTAACTTACTCATATGCAGTACTTTCACATGATGCTTTAACAAGTTTAGGTGTTGAAAGTGTGCAAGTGATCTTAGGATTCCAATTAGGTTATGAGTTTGATTTACTTTATACACTTTATTATCCATTCCAAAAGTTTGGAAGTTCTGTAACCGAAATGGTAGCAACCATTAGACTCTTATTTACACCAACCAGTGGAGTTGGAGTAGGAGACTTAGCAGGACCTGTAGGAATCTTTAGCTTAGTGTCGAATGCAGCTAAAGGTGGATTTGTAAGTCTAATGGTATTTACTGCATTTTTATCAGTGAATATTGGTCTTATGAATTTATTACCAATCCCAGCTTTAGATGGTGGTAGACTTGTATTCTTAGGATATGAAGCAATTACGAAAAAGAAGATTCCAGCAAAATTCGAAGGTTTGGTAAATAATGGCTTCTTTATCTTATTGTTGTTACTCTTTGTCTATGTGACATGGAACGACATTTTAAGATTATTTACATAATTCAAAAATAGAAGATCAATCAATAGATTGGTCTTTTTCATTAAAAAAGTGGCTTTATAGAGGGTTTTATACAACTCAAATCAACGAAACAACTTTTTTTAGTTTTTTTTCTCTTTAAAGGTTGACTTTATTTTAGAGTGTGTTAAAATATTACAGGTCGCTCCTTTAGAAGGCAAAAATTCAACAGCTTATCTATAGATAAACCAGAAAACAACAAAAGTTAAAAAAAGTTGTTGACAAGGTTATTTTATAATGATAGAATGAATAAGCGCTTCAAAAGAAGTGAGCAAAAAAGTCTTTGAAAACTGAATGATGATGAACAAGAGATAACAAAAAGCAAAGAGCTAAAATCAAACAAAAACATTAAATGGAGAGTTTGATCCTGGCTCAGGATGAACGCTGGCGGCGTGCCTAATACATGCAAGTCGAACGAACCACTTCGGTGGTTAGTGGCGAACGGGTGAGTAACACGTAGATAACCTGCCTAAAACTCGAGGATAACACCGGGAAACTGGTGCTAATACTGGATAGGATGTAGGGATGATTTCCCTACATTTAAAGATTAATCGGTTTTAGAGGGGTCTGCGGCGCATTAGTTAGTTGGTGGGGTAAAGGCCTACCAAGACGATGATGCGTAGCCGGACTGAGAGGTCTAACGGCCACATTGGGACTGAGAACGGCCCAAACTCCTACGGGAGGCAGCAGTAGGGAATTTTCGGCAATGGGGGGAACCCTGACCGAGCAACGCCGCGTGAACGAAGAAGTTCTTCGGAATGTAAAGTTCTTTTATATGGGACGAAAAAATCAAAATTGACGGTACCATATGAATAAGCCCCGGCTAACTATGTGCCAGCAGCCGCGGTAATACATAGGGGGCGAGCGTTATCCGGATTTACTGGGCGTAAAGGGTGCGTAGGTGGTTAAATAAGTTTCTGGTGTAAGTGCAGTGCTCAACGCTGTGATGCTAGGAAAACTGTTTAGCTAGAGTGAGACAGAGGCAAGTGGAATTCCATGTGTAGCGGTAAAATGCGTAAATATATGGAGGAACACCAGTGGCGAAGGCGGCTTGCTGGGTCTATACTGACACTGATGCACGAAAGCGTGGGGAGCAAACAGGATTAGATACCCTGGTAGTCCACGCCGTAAACGATGAGAACTAAGTGTTGGCCCTCAGGGTCAGTGCTGCAGTTAACGCATTAAGTTCTCCGCCTGAGTAGTACGTACGCAAGTATGAAACTCAAAGGAATTGACGGGACCCCGCACAAGCGGTGGATCATGTTGTTTAATTCGAAGATACACGAAAAACCTTACCAGGTCTTGACATACTCTGCAATGGCTTAGAAATAAGTTCGGAGGTTAACAGATGTACAGGTGGTGCACGGTTGTCGTCAGCTCGTGTCGTGAGATGTTGGGTTAAGTCCCGCAACGAGCGCAACCCTTATTGCTAGTTACCATCATTAAGTTGGGGACTCTAGCGAGACTGCCAGTGATAAA
>JAEYXZ010000008.1 GCA_023431045.1 Bacillota bacterium
GTTACAACCGGACCAATGGCAGTCCCATTCATTATGGCTCTTGGTCAAGGGTTTGCTAAAGCTCGTGGTGATAAGGATGCAGAAATTGATAGTTTTGGACTGATTGGAATTGCATCAATTGGACCCATCGTAGCCGTATTATTCCTTGGTATTTTGTATCAACAGCCATCATTTACAGATATTGATACAACAACGACAATCTTTGAATATTTCATTCAAAATATGGCGCAAATGGCCATTGCGATTTCACCATTCCTATTAACATTTCTTATCTTCCAAATTGTTGCATTCAAGTTTTCAATGCGTAAAGTTGGTAAAATTATAGTATCATTTATCTATGTGTATGTTGGTTTAATTCTCTTTTTAACAGGTGCCAATGGTGGATTAGTCAATTTAGCGTATGATTTAGGTGGAAAAATCGTCGAGAATGAGATGATGAAATGGTTACTTATACCAATTGGAATGGTCTTTGGATACATCGCAATTGCTGCTGAACCTTCTGTTATTGTCTTAAATAAACTTGTTGAAGATGTTTCTGCAGGAACTGTCACTCGAAAAATGATGTTAATCTCATTATCAATTGGAGTTTCATTTGCAATCGGACTTGCAAACTTAAGAGTTTTAACAGGTATTCCTATATGGGTCATTTTATTACCTGTTTATCTAATCATTATTGGGCTAACATTTATTACCCCTAAGATCTTCTATGCTATAGCACTAGATTCTGGAGGCGCTGTTTCTGGTGCATTAACCTCTGGATTCTTAGTACCATTAACCATTGGGGCTGGTAAAGTATTAGGGTCTAATTTGTTAACGGATGCATTTGGACTCGTTGCCTTTGTCGCGATGACTCCACTCTTGACCATTCAAATTCTTGGTCAACTCTATAAATATAAAAAGAAAAATGAACCTCAACCAATTGAACACGATGATGTCATACATTTTGAATCAGGAGATGGCTTATGAAATTAACTGTCATTATTGTCAACAAGCATGAAGCAAATCATATTATTAAGTCTTGTCAGGCACTTCACTTATTGGAACCAATCACTTTATTAGGTCAAGGTACTGCACCAACCGAATTAAGAGAGCTACTATCACTTAATGGTGTGGATAAAGAAATTATTTTGGCATTAACGAGTGATAAAGATACACGTACAATTATGGACTATTTGGTTCATGAAAAATCATTTAGACAAAAAGGCAAAGGCGTCTCATTTGCAATAGATTTAAACAGCATGAGTGCTAAAACATTTGAATTATTAAAAAATCAAATTTCTAAGGAGCAAGAGAAATGAATCCTGAAATGTCAGTAATCATTTATATATGTAATCACGGCTTTGCTTATGAAGCAATGAATGAAGCAAGAAGAGCTGGAGCAAGAGGCGGAACAATTTTACATGGACGTAGTTCTATTTCTACTGAGAAGTCGAAGTTCTTTGGCATTACACTGCATCCTGAAAAAGATATCTTAATGGTTGTTTGTACAGATGAACAACGCGATACACTGATGAAAGCGATGACTGATAAGTATGGGGTTTCAACTGATGCTCGTGGTTTATGTTTCGCAATGAAAGTCTCTGAAGCGGTTGGTTTTTCTTTCGAACCACTCCCACTTAAAAACGAATTAGATAACAAGTAAAATAAGAGAAGAGTCCCGAACTCTTCTTTTTTTGTTATAATTCAAATAGATGAGGTATACCATGTTTAAAAAAATCGTCACCGCTTTGTTTGCAATCATAGGACTTGCTGTTGTTATCTATATAACTATCACCGCAACGACTTATGCTTTGTCGCATGAACTTGCACTTCAAATTTATAAGGATGCACAAACCAATCAAGATTTTGATTCTTTTGTTCGTTATCAAACAAAACTCGGCAAAAAACTATATGATTCAGAAGTTAATGATTATTATGTCGCCCTCTATCAAGTCGTTGTTGAAACATCAACTGGATACGAAAACCAACTCTTAGTGATTGTTGATGCGAAATCAGCAGTTGATTCAGCTGCCAATCAACTTGATACGAACGATCAAATGTCAGTTAAAATCTATCAAGATGATTTGTTAATTCATGACACAAAAACAGATGAAAACTATCAAGGATATGCACTGAGTTACGGTTTCGATGATGATGTCTTGGGTTTTGTTTATGTTGGTTTTACATTAGAAATTAATAATGATCAACTATCTTTTGAAATCTTTGATTACCATGGAGAATTAATTACAACCAGTGAAGTCAGTCTAGATTATGTGACATATGACCCGAATGGAACCAATTATAACGATTTCTTAAAAGGTTATACTGTTGATGAGATTAGCAACTTGCTTCAGTTAAGTTCGGTTTTAACAGAAAAGGTTAGCATCAATGTCCTCATCTATTTAGTTGTTGTTATCTTTGGTCTTGGTATCTATTATTTCCTTAAAAAGTATTTCAAACTAAAAAATGGGTAAGCGTTTACAAGAAAAAAAGTGCAATTGATAATTTCATTGCATTTTTTTTAACTTTTGTTTTGACTTTTAAATCAAATAGCATATAATGGAATTAGGAAACCGATTTCTTAAAAAAATACTAGATTAAGGTGATTTTTATGACTGAAACCAATTTGGATGTCAAGATTAATCAATTTCATCCACTTGAAGAACTAGCAAGTTTTTCAAAGAAGGTTGCTGAAGAAGGTATCGTCCTTTTAGAAAATAAAAAAAATGTATTACCGATCATTAACAAGCGTATTGCTGTTTTTGGTCGTATTCAGTTTAATTACTATAAAAGTGGAACTGGATCAGGTGGGCTTGTTAACGTATCAAAGGTAGATTCTATCATCGAATCATTATTAAAAAATCCAAGAGTAACCGTTGATCAATCACTCATCTCAATTTATCGTGAATGGATTGAAGACCATCCATTTGATGAAGGAAGTGGTCAATGGGCATCAGAACCTTGGGCTCAAGTTGAAATGGAACTAAAAGATGATTTGGTTCGATCACTAAGTCAAAAAAACGATGTTGCAATCGTTATTTTTGGTCGTACAGCTGGGGAAGATAGAGATAATTATGCAGGTAAAGGTAGTTATTACTTATCTGAAAAAGAAGAACTGTTACTAAAGCAAGTTACTGCCAATTTTAAACGGACGGTTGTTATCCTTAATGTTGGAAACATTGTTGATTTAGGATTTATGGATCAATTTAATGTCTCATCATTAGTGATGGCATGGCACGGTGGAATGTATGGTGCTGATGCTTTAGTTGATGTTTTAACAGGTTATGTATCACCATCAGGAAAACTTCCGATGACGATTGCAAAATCAATCGAATCATATCCATCTCACAAAAATTTTGGTCACCATGGAAAAGTCATTTATGAAGAAGACATCTATGTTGGCTATCGTTATTTTGAAACATTTAATCAAGATGCAATTAGATATCCATTCGGTTTTGGTTTGTCATATTCAAAATTCAGTTTTAAACCAGCCGTATTTGATATTCAAAATGAACAAATCAAATTAACAATCCAAGTCACAAACATTGGATCATATCGAGCAAAAGAAGTCATTCAGATTTACCATCAACCTCCACAAGGACAACTTGGGAAACCGACGAGAAACTTAATTGGTTTTACTAAGACTAAAAACCTAAACCCTCATCAAAGTGAAATGGTTCGCATTTCTATTCCACTTAAGAATCTAGCATCATACGACGATGTTGGTCATATCTTTAAATCATCTTATGTCCTAGAAGAAGGAGTATATGATCTTTTAATTGGCTTTGACTCTAGAAGTGCTAAAAAGTCATATCAAATCCAAATTGAAGATGACATTATCACTGAAGTATTAAGTGAAGCAAGCGCACCAAATGAACCATTTAAACGACTTAAGCCTAATCATCATCTAGAATCAACTTATGAGAATACACCACTTAGAACGATTGATTATAATGAACAGATTCAAAAGGACATGGTAAAACCTTTGAATCAAAATAATCAGAAGTACTCACTTTTGGATGTATACAATCAAAAAATTAATTTAAATCAATTCATTGAAACACTTTCTGTTACAGATATGATTGAAATGACTCGTGGTGAAGGTATGAGTTCACCAAAGGTAACACCTGGTACTGCAACAGCATTTGGTGGCGTTACAGAGAACTTAAAAGAAAAAGGAATCCCAATTGCTTGTGCATCAGATGGTCCATCAGGTATTCGAATGGATAGTGGTGCTTATGCATCAAGTCTACCAATTGGTACACTCCAAGCATCAACCTTTAATACAAAACTTATTGAACACCTCTATTACCTAGAAGGTCTTGAAATGCGTGGTTATCAAATTGATATGCTATTGGGACCGGGTATGAATATTCAGCGACATCCACTAAATGGTCGTAATTTTGAGTATTTTTCAGAAGATCCATTATTAACCGGACTCATGGGAGCTGCAACCATTAAAGGACTTCATCGAGCAGGTGTCACTGGTACCTTGAAGCATGTTGCTGCAAACAATCAAGAAACCGATCGTTTTAATGTTAATAGTGTAATTTCCGAACGTGCTTTAAGAGAAATTTATCTTAAAGGTTTTGAAATTGCCGTTAAAGACGGAAAAGCAGATGCAATCATGACTTCATATAACCCCGTTAATGGTTTATGGACAGCATCCAATTATGATATTAATAAAAAAATTATGCGAGATGAATGGGGATTCACCGGTATTATTGTCACCGACTGGTGGGCAAAAATGAATGACTTTGGTCAACAAGAAGGATCTAAAACCAATACCAAAGCAATGATTCGATCAACCAATGATATATATATGGTTATTAGTGATGCTCTGTCAAATTCTAATCATGACAATTCACTAGAATCCTTCGAACAAGGTGATTTAAAATTAGCGGAACTTCAAATTGTATCAAAACATATCCTAAATCATTTACTAACAACCCCAGCTTTTGCAAGAATGCATGGTCTGGATTTTTCTCCTCATAGCTTTAAAACAAAACCATGGATTAAGACCAATCAAAAATCATGGAAGTATGAAAAAGTAGGAGATCTTCAAATTAATGATCAGAAGATTGGTATCAACCCAGGAATTTATCGTCAACATTTTAAAGCGTTTAATCAAATCATTCCATCAAAAAAGATTTTATCTGAAGAACTAACAACAGACCTTAAGAATCTTCGTTTAATCAAACACAACAAATTAGGTGATCAGATTTATCATTTATCATGCGGTATAGATGAAAGTACCGCTTCGTTATCACTTACAGACAATTTATCATTTAATCCACTCCATCCATTAAAATCCGATATCTGGGATCCTTTTAACTTGCTACTTGAAGATTATGTTCATAAGAATGATGGTGTAAAAGTTCATCCGGATTCGATTGAATCAGTTGCAAAAGATGGCATAATTACTTACGCTTTTGATGTCAAAACATATGGTAAATATATCCTTGCACTTCAAGTGTCATCAAGTGGTTCACATATTGCACAATTACCATGCTCAATTTATGTTGGTAATGATGTGAAATCAACCTTAACATTCCACGGAACAGATGGTAAAAAAATCCAATCAAACGCATATATCCGATTAGATGTCGGTAAACATTTCATCACTTTCAATTTTAAGAAGAGTGGATTAACCATTCATGAAATAAAATGTATGAGACACGGATAAGGAGTAGATATGAATAATCAAATAAGACTTACCCGCAATGATGGTTATTATTTACCACTATTTAACTTAAAAGGTTTAAAGGCATCAATAACACCTTTCTTCGGTGGTGATTTAAAAACGGATCAACATCATTTTGCACTACAACCAGCATCAGAGTTATCATTATTCGAAAATCAACTTGCGCGAAATGTCATTTTTACTGTTAATGACAAACAATATTTCTTAAATGGTCAAACAAAAGATCAACAAAATGATATCGTTGATTATCATTTTGGCATGCTTTATCAAACAGTTACGAGAAAAAACTCACTCTTTACACTAGAGACAACATCTTATATACCAGTTTCAGATATGGTTGAAGTCCATCAAACCAAAATAACCAATCATAGTACTGAAACAATCAAGATGGATGTTGTTACTGCAATTCCAATTTATGGCCGTAGTGCTGATAACATTCGCGATCATCGTCATGTGACTTCCCTTTTACATGAAGTCTTCCTTCATCAGCAAGGTATTTTAGTCAAACCGACCTTATCATTTGACGAACGTGGTCATTTAAAGAATCAGACGATTTATAGTGTGTTTGCTCATTTAGAAGATGTTAAAGTCAATCGAATGATTACTGCACTTGATGATTTTATCGATGGAGGATCACTTTTATTTCCACGTGGGATTTATCGTAAGGATACAACCCCAAGAAATGGATATGAAACAATTGGTGCGATTGGATTTGAACCGTTCGAATTAAAACCAAATGAATCCAGAATTCTCACATTCACCATTGGTATCCATCAAGATAAAAAACACGCAATCGATGAATCACTAAAATACTTTAATAATGATTTATTTACCGTTGAACTTGCAAAAGTTGTCGCATTCTTTTCAAAATATCCACATCAACTCTCATTTCATTTACAAGATGAAAAAACCAATCAATTATTAAAATGGGTAACACTTCAACCCGTATTAAGAAGACATCTTGGAAACTCATATTTACCTCACCATGACTATGGACGTGGGGGACGCGGTTGGCGTGACTTATGGCAAGATTTATTAGCATTAATTATGTTCAATGATGGTTCAGTCAAAGAACTTTTATTCAATAATTTTAGAGGTATTCGTATCGATGGCTCAAATGCAACCATTATTGGAGATCAACCAGGCGAATTTAAAGCAGACCGTAATAATATCGTGAGAATTTGGAGTGATCATGGTGCATGGCCACTTTTGACAACAAAGATGTACATTGATGAATCAGGTGATATTGATTTTCTACTTGAAAAGCAATGTTATTTTAGTGATCAATTCACCCATTACACGTATCAAACAAAATCCAAACAAGATACTGACACAATTTTAAAATACCGAGGTCAAAATTATGAAGGAACTGTGCTTGAACATTTATTGTTACAAAATATAGTTGCTCATTATAATGTTGGTGAAAATGGATTTATTAAACTTGAAGATGCAGACTGGAATGATGGTCTTGATATGGCAAAAAAGCAAGGTGAAACAATCGCATTCACGCATTTTTACGCCAATAACCTACTAGAAATTGCCAAACTATTAAAACACCTTAATGTTGAAGAATTAGAAATTTTTGGTTCTTTATATGATTTATTAACCAAGAAGATCAAGCTTGAAGCATTCTTTAATCAAGTAGAAGATTTCAATGGAAAAACTGTTCTAATCAAAAAACAACTATTAATCGATTTACTGATGGATGCTTATCGAGAAAGAGTTAAATTCTTAAGAGAGAAAGCATGGATTAAAGATACCCATTATCAAAGCTATATTAACGATAATGGTTTGTTCGTTGATTCAAAAGATTCAATGAGCTTAACCGGACAAACGATGGCCTTATTATCAAAGACAGCAACCGAAGAACAAGCAAAACTGATTGCAGCTCATACGAAGAAACTACTTTTTGATCAACCGATGGGTGGATATCATTTAAATAGTTTCTACAATAAGCTTTTACTTAATATGGGAAGAGCTTATGGATTTGCTTATGGACATAAAGAAAATGGTGCAATTTTCTCTCATATGGTCATGATGTATGCTTATGGACTCTATGAATATGGACTCAATCATGAAGCACATGAAGCGTATCGAACTTTACTTGATCGTGCGATCAATCCAGATTCAAAAGTACTTGCCGGAATTCCTGAGTATTTTAATGATTTGGGTATTGGTAAGTATTCCTATTTAACAGGTAGTGCATCATGGTTATTAAAACTAATTAGAACACATGTCTTTGGGTTAGATTTTAATGTCGGAGAACTCAACTTAAATCCAAAACTAATGCGATCGGATTTTATCGATCAAAAAGCAACCATCCGCACCTTTATTTTTGGCCGCTTAACCCAAGTGATATATCACAATCCTAAGGACCTGGATTCGACTCAGTACCGAATTTCTAAAGTATTCATGGGCAATGAACAAGTTCAATTACCGTTAACTCAAGTAACAGCTGATTTGGAGGTTTATTTAGATGAAATATCAAATATTTGATTATGATGGAATTGGTTATTCTAAACTCTTTGTCCATCGCGATTGGAGAGTCGCAGTTTTAAATTACATTGATGAATTAGAGATTACAAAAATTCCTTATGTTGAAGCACATCAAGAAACCGATGAAGTATTTGTTTTATTATCAGGTTCAGCAACGTTATTTTTTGCAGAAATTAATGATAATCAAATTACCGGATTTTCTAAAGTCGAACTAGAAAAGCATAAGATTTATAATGTACCTGCAGGTATCTATCACACGCACACGATTAGTCCTGATTGTAAGCTTTTAATCATCGAACAAGAAAACACTGATTGGCATAACTCACCTAAGATTTATCTAGATGATCAAGCTAGAAAGTTACTAATAAATACGTATGAGGAGAAACTATGAAACTCATTTTTGAAGAACATTTTAACGTCGATGGCGCTCCAAATCCTACACTGTGGAACGTCGAAGTAGCAGGACATGGATTTGGCAATAATGAACTACAATACTATACCAACCGAGAAAAAAATATCTATGTAAAAGATAGTATTTTACATATTATTGCCAATCGAGAAAATTATGAGAATCGATCATACACTTCAGCAAAAATGACAACTTTAGGCAACCAATCCTTTCAATATGGACGGTTTGAAATTTCGATGAAACTTCCAAAAGGAAAAGGTACCTGGCCAGCTTTTTGGTTTTTAGGTGAAAATGTTAGTCGTGGTGTACGTTGGCCACTTTGCGGAGAAATAGATTTAATGGAACATGTTGGAAAAGATGAAAACAATGTTCATTTTTCACTGCATTCACAAAATTACAATCATAAGATTGGAAACAATCCACACTACCATCAATACGTTGACGGCATAACAAAAGATTTTCATCTGTATCAAATGGATTGGACGAAAGATGGATTTATTTTCTATGTTGATGGCATTGAAACGGCAAGAATTCTAAAAGGAGATAAGAATAGCATCGAGGACTGGCCATTTGATGCGCCATTTTATATGATCATCAATTTAGCGATTGGTGGATTTTGGGGTGGCGACGTTGATGATCAAATGTTTCCAGTTGAATTTCTTGTAGATTATATAAAAGTCTATGAATTGGAGATGTTAAAATGAAGAAAAAAAGAACCATCTATCATATCGCATCTGAGCTGGGACTATCACCTGGAACAATCTCGAAGATTATCAACAATACTGGTAAAGTGTCCGATGAAACAAGAAAAAGAGTTCTTGAGCACATTAAAGCGGTTGGATATGTTCCAGCGATTAGTGCAAGAAACTTAAAAAGTAAAAACACTAAAACGATCGGTGTCGTTTTTACTGAAGAACTAGATATCGGACTTGAACATTCATTTTTCTCCAGTATCTTACAACATTTCAAATCTTTTGTTGAAAACGAAGGATATGAATTATCGTTTATTGTCTCTAAATTAGGTCAAAATCGTCTTTCATATCTTGATTGGTGTCGTAACAAAAGAGTTGATGGGGTTTTTATTGTCGTTGGTAATTATAATGATCAAGGCATTTATGAACTCATTCAAAGTGAAATTCCATGTATCTCAACCGATATGATATTAGATGGTCTTCATACAGTAGTTTCTGATAATGAACTTGCAGTAAAGATGGTATTAAACTACATTAAGCAATCGTTAAATAAGAAACATGTTGCGATGATCGTTGGACCACAACAAAGTAAAGCGTTCCAAGAAAGATATGTTGCCTTTCAACAATATGCAGAGAGTCTTGGTTTAACATACTCAAATCAAGACATCGCATTCTCTCAAGGATTTGGTTTTACCTCAGGTTTTAATGC
>JAEYXZ010000077.1 GCA_023431045.1 Bacillota bacterium
GGCTAATGGAACATATACAGCAGATAATATTCAAATTTTAGAAGGATTAGAAGCCGTTAAAAAAAGACCAGGGATGTATATCGGATCAACTGGTGAAAGAGGTCTTCATCATTTAGTTTGGGAAATCGTTGATAACTCAATTGACGAAGCATTGGCGGGATATGCTGATACCATTAAGGTTGAAATTCTTGAAGGAAATATCATCCGTGTTACAGACAATGGACGCGGTATTCCTGTTGATATCCATCCAAAGACCGGTAGACCAGCCGTTGAAACCATCTTAACGACGCTCCACGCAGGCGGTAAGTTCGATAAAGGATCTTATAAAGTATCTGGTGGACTTCACGGCGTTGGTGCCTCTGTTGTTAATGGATTATCATTATGGTATGTTGTCGAAATCCATAAAGATGGTATGATCTATGAACAACGTTATGAACGCGGAATTCCAGCATATGATTTAAAAACCATTGGACCTACTGAACATTCGGGAACCGTAACGACTTTTTTAGCTGACCCTAAAATCTTTACTGAAACGACTGTTTATAACTACGAAACATTAAGAAACAGAATTCAACAATTGGCTTTTCTAAACAAAGGTTTAAAAATTAAATTAATCGATTTGCGAGTCGAAACTCCAAATGAGGAAGAGTTCCATTATGAAGGTGGAATTGTTGAATATGTCACGTATTTAAATACAACGAAATCTAAAATACATCCACAAGTCATCTACATCGATAAAGAACAAGACGGTGTCACCATTGAAATTGCTATGCAATATGTCGATACATACTCAACCAGTCTTTATTCATTTACCAACAACATTAGTACCACAGAAGGTGGTATGCATGAAGATGGATTCAAGATGGCTTTAACTAGAGTCATTTCAAAGTATGCTGATGAACAAAAGTTAAAGAAAGATGATGCCATCTCTGGTGAAGACACAAGAGAAGGTTTAACAGCTATCATTTCTGTTAAACACCCTGAACCTCAATTTGAAGGACAAACCAAAACCAAATTAGGTAACCCAGAAGTTAGAGCAATCGCATCTCAAATCACCGCTGAAGCACTTGAAAGATTCTTACTAGAAAATCCTCAACAAGCTAAATCAATTGTTGATAAAGTTATCTCAGCTACTCGTGCTCGTGTTGCAGCTCGTAAAGCAAAAGAACTTGCTCGTCGTAAGTCGCCACTTGACCAATTAGGGTTCGCATCAAAACTTGCAGATTGTCGTTCTAAAGATCCTGAAAAGAGCGAGATTTATATCGTCGAAGGAGACTCAGCGGGTGGTAGTGCTAAACAAGGACGCGATTCAGAATTTCAAGCAATCCTACCTTTAAGAGGTAAAGTCTTAAACGTTGAAAAAGCTAGATTAGATAAGATGCTTAACAACAAAGAAATCGTGAACTTGATTCAAGCCATGGGCACAGGTATTTCTGATGAATTTGATATTGAAAAACTAAGATACCATAAGATCGTTATTATGACCGATGCCGACGTTGATGGTGCCCATATTAGAACTTTATTATTAACCTTCTTATTTAGACACATGAGACCACTCATTGATGCAGGATATGTTTATGCTGCACAGCCACCACTATACAAAGTATCCTATGGTAAGAATTTAACCTATGCTTATTCCGATGAAGAACTCAATGAGATCCTTGCAAAAATCGATGGTAAACCAACCCTTCAAAGATATAAAGGGTTAGGGGAAATGAATGCTGAACAACTCTGGGAAACAACCATGGACCCAGCTACAAGAACACTTTTAAAAATTAAACTTGAAGACGCAATTGAAGCAGACCAAATCTTCTCCATGTTAATGGGTGAAGAAGTTGAACCTAGAAAAGATTTTATACAAAAGAATGCTGTCTATGCTGACAACATTGATGCTTAAGAAAGGACCTATTAATCATGAGTGATGATATCAAGCAACACGATAAAATTAAAGAAGTAAACATCTCCTCTGAGATGAAAACATCCTTCTTAAACTATGCAATGAGTGTCATTGTTTCTCGTGCATTACCAGATGCAAGAGATGGTTTAAAACCGGTTCAAAGACGTATTTTATATGCAATGCATGAAAACAATATGTATGCATCTAGTGCCCATAAAAAGAGTGCTAGAATCGTTGGGGACGTTATGGGGAAATATCACCCACATGGTGACTCCTCAATCTATGAAGCCATGGTTCGTATGGCTCAACCATTCTCATACCGTAAGATCTTAATTGATGGACATGGTAACTTTGGTTCGGTTGATGGTGACGGCGCTGCCGCGATGCGTTATACCGAAGCAAGACTTTCAAAAATTGCAGGCGAAATGGTCCGCGATTTAGATAAGAATACAGTCGACTTTGTTGATAACTATGATGCTTCAGAAAAAGAACCTTCAGTCCTTCCTTCTCGCTATCCAAACCTACTTGTTAATGGTAGTACCGGAATTGCTGTTGGGATGGCAACTAATATTCCACCACACAACTTAAGTGAAGTGATTGATGGCATATTAGCCTACATGGATGATCCAGATATTACGATCTTTGACTTAATGAAATACATCAAAGGACCAGACTTCCCAACGGGCGGTCAAATCCTTGGTATTACAGGACTTAGATCCGCTTATGAAACGGGTAAAGGAATTATCGCAATCCGAGCAAAATATGAATTAAACACGCATAAAAATAAGACTGAAATCATTATTACTGAAATTCCTTATCAAGTGAATAAAACAGTCTTAATTGAACGCATTGCTGAAGTTGTTAAAGAAAAAATTATTGAAGGCATATCAGACCTTCGTGATGAATCATCACGTAAGGGTATGCGGATTGTCATCGAACTTAAAAAAGATGTTAATCCAATGGTTACATTAAATAATCTTTACAAACATACGCAGCTTCAAACTTCCTTTGGTATCAATATGATTGCACTTGTTAAGGGTGAACCAAAACTAATGAATTTAAAAGATACATTAGTCACATACGTTGCTCACCAAGTTGAAATCATCCAAAGAAGAACTCAATTCGACTTAGAAAAAGCTCAAGCTAGAATGCACATCATTGAAGCACTTGTTAAGGCATTAAACGACGTTGATCGTGTCATTCAAATCATCCGTGATGCGAAGAACCCAGAACTTGCTAAAAACGTCTTAATCGAAACTTATCAGTTCTCAGATATTCAAGCTCGTGCGATTCTTACAATGCAACTTCAACGTTTAACATCACTTGAAATCGATAAGATTTATGAAGAGTCTGAAGGCTTAAAAGCGAAGATCATCGAATACAACACAATCCTTGCAAGCGATGAGAAAAAGTATGACATTATTCGTCAAGAATTATCAGAAATCAAAGACAAATATGGTGATGATCGTGTTTCAGAAATCAATATGTATGAAGACTTAGATATCGACAATGAAGACTTAATCCCAGTTGAAGATATTATTGTCACAGTGACCAATAATGGTTATATCAAACGCATGAACATAGACGATTACAAGATTCAGAACCGTGGTGGTGTTGGTATGGCTGGAATCAAGATGCATGAAGACGATTATGTTGAACACATCTTAATGACATCAACCCATGACTACCATCTATTCTTTACCAATCTTGGACGCGTCTTTAAGATCAAAGGATACTCACTTCCATCAGGATCTAGACAATCCAAAGGTGTACCAATTGTAAACTACCTTCAATTCCAAGAAGGTGAAACGCTCGCTTCATTTACCTCAGTTAAAAACTTTGAAGAAGAAGATCGTTACTTAATGTTTGTTACAAAACGTGGTATTGTTAAACGTACACCAATCTCTGATTATCAAAATATTAGACAAAACGGCATCATCGCTCTAGGTCTTAGAGAAGATGATGAGTTAATTTCTGTTAGACCAACTGACGGTAAACGTCATATTATCTTAGGTGCATCAAACGGTAAAGCCATTCGCTTTGCAGAAACAGATGTACGTGCGATGGGACGTACTGCAACAGGTGTCCGTGGTATGTGGTTAAATGATAAGGATAGTATTGTTGGTGTTGCAGTTGTAGAACATGAAGATCAAGAAATCCTAGTCATCACCGAAAACGGCTATGGTAAGAGAACCAATGTTGAGGAGTATCGTCTACAACAACGCGGTGGTAAAGGTGTTAAAACACTTAATGTCACTGAAAAGAATGGACCACTTTCAACCCTAAGAGCTGTTGATCACGACATGGATTTAATTGTTGCATCCGATCGTGGTATCACAATTAGAATGCCAATTGCTCAAATCTCACAAACCAAGCGTGCCACCCAAGGTGTCAGAATCATTTCACTTAAGAATGATCAAAAGGTTGCAACAATTGCACTTGTTCCTCATCAAGATATGACTGAAGAGGTCGATGTTGAAACAGAAAACATTCATCAAGAATCTTTAAGTTTAAATGGTGCTAAAAAGACTTATGAAGCGGTTGAACTTGAAGCAGAAGTTCTTGAAGAAGATGAAACTGATGAACAAGATATTGAACAAACCAAGATGGATTTATAAAATCTAAAATGAAACACTTTCCAGTGATGGAAGGTGTTTTTTTACAACTTTGTTACATGAGTTACATCAATTCCTTGTATACTATAAATAAGCATAAAAAGGAGAAAGCCATGTTAAAGGTTGAAGGACTTATTAAAGCATATGGAAACGAAATGATCCTAAAAGATCTTAATTTCCAAATTAAAGAAAATCAAATGGTTGGGTTACTTGGGCCAAACGGTTCAGGTAAAACCACCTTACTAAAGATTATTAATGGACTTGTAGAAGCAACTTCTGGAAAGATTTTGTTTAATGATAAAGAACCCAATATAGACATGAAAAAACATGTTGCTTATTTACCTGAAAGATCATTTTTATCAACTGAACAAACTGTTATTGAAAGTATTCATTATTTTAGAGATTTCTTTGAAGATTTCAAGATGGATAAAGTCAGTAAATTATTAGAGTTATTTGAAATTGATGCTAAGAAACGTTTATCAACATTATCTAAAGGTCAAAAGGGTAAAGTAATGCTCGCTCTAACCTTTGCTCGTGATGCTGATTTATATATTTTAGATGAACCACTTGATGGGGTTGACCCTGCATCAAGAGAATTCATTCTAAAAGTGATGCTTAAATATAAGAAACCCAATTCAACTATTCTAATATCAACTCACCTAATTGCTGATATTGAAGATTATTTGGACTATTGCTTAATTCTTAAAAAGGGTGAATTAATCGAAAGTGATACAAAAGACCATTTAACTAAAAAGTATAATAAAACGATCAATAATATATTCAAGGCGGTGTTTAGTCATGATGAAAAAATTATTTAAATGGGAATTCATCTACTTTTACAAACAACTAAAATGGATTGTTGTTGGAGTTATTATGCTAGCTTTTGTAACCTACTTATTTGATTTACTCAAGGAAGCTGAACCGATTACCGCATCAATTCATCAAACGGCATGGTTCATGAGTATTGTTGGAATTATCGCGCTACCTTTGTTTACCTATTTTATAAGTATTACAAGATATTATAGACATGTATTAAAAGACGAAGGATATCTCACTCATACACTACCAGTTTCAAAGTCTCAAATTATCATTTCAAAAACAATTGTATCCTATCTTACATTCATCCTTGTATTAGCATTATCAATTATGCTCGCTATATGGATTAAAGTGATTGATCTAGAATACATTAAGACAATCTATGAATCCCTAGGTGCACAAAAAACCGACTTCCTAATCATCATGATTATTACACTTCTATCGTCATTTAGTGGTTTCTTGGTTTTCTATGCAGCGCTGAGCTTTGGCTTTTCCTATAATAAGAACGAATGGTTAATGATGATTGTCTTTCTGATTATCTATTATGTTATTTATCAATTTTTATCTGGACTCATTTTAGGTGTTCTCTTAATCTTTAAACCTAATATTCTATCAAATCCAAATGAAATGATTGAAGTCTTTCTACCACTTGGAATATTCCAGGCTTTAGTTGGAATGGCAATTGGTATCCTTTGTTACTTTATTGCTAGATACTTCATCACCAAGAAACTTAACTTAAAGAATGGTTAAACAAAAGCCACACAGTTAAATGTGTGGTTTTTTCAAGGGATTTTTAACATATTATGTGTCTTGATTGAAGGTCTTTTCAATGTGTGATAATATTCTTGTTGAACAATCGTTCAATGAAGGTATGTGTGATGGAAGATACAAAGAAATACAACTTAAGAGAACAACAAGCAATCGAAACGAAACATAAGATTCTAAGAGCTGCACTTAAACATTTTTCGACTCATGGATATCATGGTTCTTCAGTGAGAAACATTCATAAGAGCATTGACGTTTCAGGAAATCTTTTGTATCACTATTTTCCAGGTGGAAAAGAAGAACTTTTACAAGTCATTAGTCAAGATGCGGTTTGTCAGATTGAACAACAACTTGGTGAACGAAAAATGTTGTTTGAATCAATTAAGATTGATGATGTACTAGAAACACTCTATCAAAATATTTTAGAAGTCTTTACGAATCATTGTGATGAAATTAGGCTTATCTTTATCAAGTTAGAACAAACCGATAATGATGCGAAAAAAGAAATCATTGAAATGATTCAAAAAAGAGAAAAATGGTTGCCGGCATTTCTAGAAAAAAGAGCACAAAAAGGTGAAATTAAAGTTTTTGATTATGAGAGTGCAACCCAATTAATTATTAGTATATTCACACATCATTTTATGGTCCTACTAACAGGAATTGATGAAGGTCCATTGAGTAATGAAAGTAACAGAAAGAAAATATTTAGTCATTTAGTAAGCCTATGGAAGGGACAATAAAACAATGCTAGAAATTAGACAGATTAAAAAAGAATATCAAATTGGAGAACAAATATTTCCAGCTTTAAAAGGTATTGACTTATCATTTAGAAAACAGGAATTCGTCGCGATTTTAGGACATTCGGGTTCTGGTAAGACGACCTTACTTAACATCATTGGAGGTCTTGATCGATATGATTCAGGTGACTTAATCATCGATCACGTTTCAACCAAGAATTATAAAGATAAGGAATGGGATGCATACCGTAATCATAGAATCGGTTTTGTCTTCCAAAACTATAACTTAATTCCGCATTTAGATATTCTATCGAACGTCGAACTTGCACAAACATTAAGTGGGGTTTCACGTGAAGAAAGAAAGCGACGTGCAACTGAAGTTTTGACAAGAGTTGGTCTTTTAGATCATATTCATAAGCGTCCAAGTCAACTATCCGGCGGACAACAACAAAGAGTCTCAATCGCTCGTGCGCTTGTTAATAACCCATCAATCATTTTAGCCGATGAGCCAACGGGTGCACTTGATTCAGAAACCTCAGTTGACATCATGAATTTACTTACAGAAATTTCTCAAGATAAACTCATCATTATGGTAACTCATAATGGCGAACTTGCTAAAAAGTACGCGAGTCGTACCGTGATGTTAAAAGACGGATTAGTTGTTTCTGACACCAATCCATTTGATGAAGCTCAAGACATTGAAAAACATCCACCAGTTCAAAAGACATCAATGAATTTCTTCACCGCCTTAAGATTATCATTTAAAAACTTATTAACTAAAAAAGTAAGAACTTTAATTACCGCACTTGCAGGTAGTATTGGTATCATTGGGGTTGCTCTTGTCATGTCACTTCAACATGGATTCAATTCATATTTAAGTAATATGGAGCGAGATACCTTTGCAGGATTACCAATTACCGTTAATCGTAAGTATATGGACTTAAGCTTTATTACACCTGGACAAAATCCATTTGATAATAATGACATTGACCCAGTTGAAAATGGTATTGGTGGATACGATCCGACACTACAAATTCCGCAAATATATAAAACCAATAATTTAACTCAAGAGTATATTGATTACTTAAAAGATCCAGCCAATAAATTAGAGGAACAAGCATCTGTTGTTTATAATTATGGTTTTGTTGGTAATTATGTTTATAGAACCAATGATGGAATCATCCTACACCAATCTGCGAATACATCGAGTTCGGCTGTTTCCGGAACTTCTTATATTAGACAAAGTTCATATTCAATGGAATTTATGGAAAGATACTTTGATAAGGTTGCTGGTGATATTTATGATAATAACGCTTATCAAGCAGTCTTAGTCGTTGATGAAAATAACCGTGTTCCAAATGCGCTACTTAATTTCCTTGGTTATGATACATCAGATCCAGATATGGTGATTTCATATAGTGATATCCTTAACAAAGAATTTAAAGTCTTTACAAACGATGCATTCTACCGTTTGTTTGAAGGAAATTACAGTAAGAAATCTGACTCCGATTTAAGAGACTTATATGATTTAGATAGTAGTGATTTAATCACTGTTGATATTGTAGGCATTATTAAAGTTAATAACGAATTTATCTCCGCAAGTGAGAGAATCATTTTCTCAGATGCAGTTGCAGAAGCAATCATTGAAAAGAATAGTCAAAGTGCTGTTGTTGTTGCACAAAAAGCGTCTCCTACAGAAAATCTAGTGAGTAACTGGCCAAGTTTTGGTCCAGTTCCAGGAATGATTCCAGGTAATACTTACCTCCTTGCCGATGTTTTACAAGATTTAGGAGCAAGTGATATTCCGGTTTCAATTTCGATTTATCCAAATGACTTTGATAGTAAAGAAGAAATCATTCAAATTATTGATTCATACAATGATCGCTTTGATGAAGATGATACAAACCGCATTCAATATACGGATAATGTTGCATCTGCGCTATCAATGATTAAAACAGTGATGAACTCAATCTCTGCTGTATTAATTGCCTTCTCATCAATTTCATTATTCGTCTCATCCATTATGATTGGTATTATTACTTATACATCAGTCCTTGAAAGAACAAAAGAAATTGGTGTATTAAGAAGTATTGGTGCAAGAAAGAAAGATATCTCAAGAGTCTTTAATGCTGAAGCAATCTTAATTGGATTTACAGCTGGGGTTCTAGGGGTTATTATTACATACGGTTTAGTACCGATTGCTAATATCTTCCTTCGTGAAGCAACTGAAGGTGTTGATGTTGCTGATCTCTTTATTGGTGATGCATTAATGTTAATTGCTATTTCGATCGCCTTAACCTTTATTGCCGGTTTAATTCCAAGTAAGATTGCTGCGAAGAAAGACCCTGTTGTTGCTTTACGTACGGAATGATTTGTTGTATAATACTAATAATACGTTGAAGGAGAAAAGTATTTGTGGTCGTTTCATAGAGAATCTGTGGTTGGTGAAAACAGATAAACACCCATAAAGAAATCCACTCCCAAGTGGTGTTAACAACACCCGCAGCTCTGCGTTATGGAGAATGAAGTGCTATGAGCAATCATAGAATTAAGGTGGCACCGCGAACTTAAATTCGTCCTTAGACTAGTTTTTAGTCTAGGGACTTTTATTTTATATAGTATAGGAGGAATCAAACATGCTAGATTTAAAGTTTGTAACAGAAAATATTGATTTAGTGATTAAACGACTTGAAACCAGAGGTGGTGATTTTAATTACCTTCGCCAAATTCCAGAATTACAGGAAGAAAGAAAGAAGTTAATTACTAAAAAAGAAGGACTTCTTGCAAAACGAAATGAACAATCTAAATTGATTGGACAATACAAGCGTGAAGGTAAAGATGTTAAAGAAATCATGGAATCGATCGAGCACATTAAAGTAGAAGTGCCACAGCTTGATGAAAAACTCACACAGATTGAAAATGATATTTTTGAAATACTATCAACCACACCAAATCTTCCTCATGAAAGTGTCCCTATTGGAAAAGACGACACTGCAAATGTCGAGGTAAGAAAGTTCGGACAAATTAGAAAGTTTGATTTTGAAATTCAAGATCATGTTTCATTAGGTGAAAAATTAGGCATTCTAGATTTTGAAAGAGCTGCTAAAATCACCGGACCAAGATTTGTTGTAGACAAAGGATTAGGTGCTAGACTTGAACGTTCACTTATTCAATTTATGATGGATCTTCATAGTCAGCAACACGGTTATACTGAAATCATCCCACCATATATCGTGAATGATAAATCGATGTTTGGAACCGGGCAATTTCCTAAGTTTAAAGAAGATGCCTTTAAGATTGCTAATATGGATGGATGGTATCTAAATCCTACAGCTGAAGTTCCAACAATCAACCTTTACCGTGATGAAATCATCCCATTTGAACAACTACCAATTCATTATGTCGCATTTACAACTGCATTTAGAGCAGAAGCCGGAAGCGCAGGTCGTGATACAAGAGGAATTCTAAGACAACACCAATTTAATAAAGTAGAACTCATAAAGTTTGCTTTACCTGAAAATTCATATGAAGAACATGAAGCAATGTTAAGAGACTCTGAAAAAGTATTACAGTTACTGAATATTCCATATCGTGTGGTTTGTTTAAGTACCGGTGATATGGGATTTGGTATGGCAAAAACTTACGATATTGAAGTCTGGTTACCTGGACAAAATATGTATCGTGAAATTGGCTCAATTTCTAACGCTGAAGACTATCAAGCAAGACGTGCAAATATTAGATTCAAACGAACCAAAGATGCTAAAACTGAATTCGTTCATACGTTAAATGGATCAGGTTTAGCGGTTGGTAGAACGATTATAGCCATTATGGAAAATTACCAAAACCAAGATGGATCGATCACCGTTCCTGAAGTTTTAAGACCTTATATGAAAGTTAATATTATTAAATAAGTCATTTTATCCAATAATTCACAACCTTTCCCATAAAGGTTTACGATTATGATGGTTTAAGTTATACTAAGGGTACTTCATTTTTCTCTCATTTTAATAGAAACCCCCATGTCATATTTTTGATGTGGGGGTTTCGCTTATATAAATCACATAATTTGGACTAATTATGTGCTAAAATAAGTATACATTAAGGAAAAATATACCATAGTGAGGGGGATTCAATATGAAGATATATTTTGTTGAAGATGAAAAGGATTTATCGGAAATCATTAGAAAGTACTTAGTACGAGAAGGTTATGACGTCACGGTGTTTTATGACGGTGAATCAGCAATGCCTCACGTCTATGACAATGTTGATTTATGGATCTTAGATATCATGTTGACAGGTCAAGTTGATGGATTTGATTTAATTTCTGCTGTTCATCAAGGAAATCCAGATGCAGCGGTTATCTTTACATCCGCACGTGACCAAGCACTCGATAAGATTAAAGGATTGGAACTTGGTTCAGATGATTACCTTGCTAAACCATACTCACCAAGAGAATTAATCCTAAGAGTTAAAGCAGTTTTAAAGAGAAAACAATCTCATCCTGGTGTAATGAGTTATAGTGAATACGTGATAAAACTTGATTCAAGAGAAATCAAGCATCACGATGAATTAATTGAACTAACGAATAAAGAATTTGAAATGCTATTAGTATTCCTTAAAAACAAACAACAACCGATTGAAAGAAAATTACTGTTAGAAACCATCTGGGGTAAAAACTATGTTGGTTCCGATCGAGTTGTTGATGATCTACTAAGACGTTTAAGATCTAAAATGCCTTTATTAAGAATTGAAACAATTTACGGGTATGGCTATCGTTTGTTATGAATAAATTCAAATTAACCACTCAAATCAATATTATTTTCTCGTTTGTCACAATATTGGGTTGTGTGGTTTTTTTGTTTGCTTTAAACTTATCTTTTAACAAAGGATTTGAAAATCAAAACCGCTCACAACTAGGTATCTACTTAGACCATATTACTTACGAGTATGATAATAATTCTGAATTTTACGCAACCGAATACGGTAATATGTATGATGATTTCATTATTATTGAAAACGGTGGTGTTATTCATTTTTCTGAAAACTTCATGGACATTGAACAGCGATCCTTAGTTGTTGAAACATTCATGGAAAAATATTATAATCCACTCAATTTATATGGTACTTTTAGAGGTAAATACGAGCGTTTAGGTTCGCTCGCCTATAAAGGATTGATTGTAAATAATGGTGTTGATCCTAAATACGCAATTATTGCAGTTTCAAATACAGCTCAGTATATAAGTGATTTAGGTGGGGATGTTCCATTTTATACCTCACTCGCATTTTTAAATATATTAGTTTTAGGTAATATCATTATTTGGTTATGGAGTTCAGCGGCGGTTAAAAAGCTAAAAGACTTAAAAGAAGTGATTGATAAGATGGTTAAGGATGATTATCAAACACCAATTCAAGTTGATGGTGCTGATGAAGTCAAACAACTTGCAGAATCAATTGAGCACATGCGGGTTGAAATTAAAGAAAACGAACAAACTAAAAAGAACATGATTCAAAATATTGGACACGACTTTAAAACACCAATCGCGGTTGTTAAATCCTATGCAGAAGCAATTCAAGATGACATGGTTGATAAAACAGAAGGAACGAAGCTCATCATCAAACAAACTGACATCTTAAGTAATCGCGTGAAGCAGTTAGTTGAATTCAATAAAATTGGTTACTTAAAACCAGATGAAGCATTGGTTGATGTGTCAATGAAAGACGTCATCTATCAAGTTATTGATCATTATAGATTCTTAACCCCTGCTAAGATTGAGTTCATCATGATTAACGATTGGCATCATCAAATGATTGCAGAAAACTTCTATATAGCAATATCTAATATTATTGATAATGCTATTAGATATGCTCAAAAAATCATTAGAATTACACTTAATGATCAAAAACTCACCATCTATAATGACGGTGAGCAAATTGATGAAAAACTAATTCCAAAAGTATTTAAACCTTACGAAAAAGGATCTAAAGGACAATTCGGTTTGGGTTTAGCAATTGTTTATGAAACATTAAAAAGATTTAAACTTCAAGTAAAGGTATGTAATTACCAAGAAGGTGTCCTCTTTAAAATCGAACCATAATAATTAAGTATTAAATCAGACGTCCTGATTTAGTACTTTTTTTATTGTTTGTAATCTTTCTTGATAATCTTCCTTAGTTAATTCGTTCATATGGTTTTTAAAATGAAGATCAATATCGTTTTTCTCATAGCGAGGTAGAATATGCACGTGATAATGGAAGACGGTTTGTCCAGCGGTTTCCCCGTTATTATTGAGAATGTTAATTCCCTTTGCCTCAAAAGCAACCTTAATGGCTCCTGCGAGTTTTTGAACGATAATAAAAAGATGAGATAAAACATCTTGTGGAACACTAAATAAATCTGGATAAGCAGTTTTTGTAACAACTAAAGTATGACCTTTAGTCGCTTGAGTAATATCTAAAAATGCAATCACAAGATCATCCTCATAAACAATTGAGGCAGGAATTTCTCTTGCGATAATTTTTTCGAAAATGGTTGGCATAACATAATCCTCCTTATATCTTGATTATATCAAAACTAAAATTGAAAAGGAGGCTTTAAAGTGATATAATTTAGATGATAAAAGGATGGTATAAATAAATGAGAAGTATTCCTGTAGGTATTTCCGGACGTCACGTCCATGTTACAAAAGAACATTTAGAAATTTTATTTGGTAAAGGTCATGAGTTAAAAGTCTTTAAGATGTTATCTCAACCAGGACAATATGCCGCTGAAGAAAAGGTCGACGTCATTTCTCCAGATGGTAAAGTCTTAGAAGGTGTAAGAATCTTAGGACCAGTTAGACCTGCATCACAAGTTGAACTTTCACAAAGTGATTGTATCCGTTTTAAATTTGTTGCACCAGTTCGTTCATCAGGAGATGTTAAAGGTTCTGGTAAATGTACACTAAGAGGACCAGTTGGTTCTGTTGAATTAGAAGAAGGCGTCATTATTGCTGATCGCCATATTCATTTCTCACTTGAAGAAGCCGCTGAATTTGGCGTTTCAGATCGTGAAATCGTATCAATTAGAATTAAAGGAATTAAACCAGGAATTCTAGAAAACGTCTTATGCCGTGTGAATGCAAACTTCCGTTTGGATTGCCACTTAGATACAGATGATGGTGCTGCCTTCATGTTAAAAACTGGCGACACATGTGAATTAGTTAAAAAATTTGTTATCGTTGAGTAAAATAAAAGTGCCAGGTGGCACTTTTTCACCTAAAGGGGTAAAATATGGAGAAGAAAAAACGTCAACAAGTATTTAGAGATCCACTTTATGGTTATATCCATATTGATTATGATTTTATAACACAACTCATTGATACTTCAGTATTTCAAAGACTTAGAAGAATCAGACAATTATCTGGAGTGCACATGGTATTCCATGCTGCCGAGCATTCCCGTTTTTCACATTCGTTAGGCGTCTATGAACTATCCTATCGTTTTTTAGACATTGATGAAATTGCAGATACTTTTTCTCCACGTGAAAGACTTCTATTTATGACAACGGCACTTTTACATGATATTGGGCATGGTGCCTATTCACACGCTTTTGAGTACGTCTTTAAAGTCAATCATGAAAAGATTGGTGCTAAGTTGATTACAACTCATCCTGAGTTAAGAGTGGTTCTTGATTCTGTTGATAGTGAATTTGCAGAAGATGTTGCAGGTATTTTATTGAAACAGAAGAAATATCCAGTGATTGAACAACTCATCTCATCACAACTAGATATTGATCGTCTGGATTATCTTGAACGAGATGCATACTTTACTGGTGCAGCTTATGGTCATATCGATTTGGATCGTTTGATGAGAGTCCTTCAAATTAAAAATAAGAAATTAGTCTTTAAAGCATCAGGTATTCACGCAATCGAAAACTATTTGGTTGCAAGATATCATATGTACTGGCAAGTCTATTATCATCCAAAAGCTAGAGCTTATGAAGTCATTCTTGAAAAGATTTACCTAAGAGTCAAAGACTTACTCGAACAAAACTATGATTTTGGTCACGATGTGACGGCACTAAAAGCAATCCTTAAAAATCCTGAAGATTTAAGAGCATATCTAGAAATCGATGATTATTACATGAATGGACTGATTGCTTACTTCTTGAAAGCGAAAGATCCAATCTTAAGTACACTCGCACATGATTTCTTAAACAGACATATTTGGGAATACATGGATGATGATAAAGAACATCAAGAACAAATCGATGCAATTCTTTCAAACTTTAGTGAACAAGACCGTCAATACTTCACTTTAAAGACATCCGTTGAACAAGGTGCGTATTTAGAAACCGAGTTTAATCTTGGAGATCAAATATACATTGTTACCGAAAAAGGCGATGTTAAAACCTTATCAACCTATTCATCAATTGTTCATTCATTGTTAAAGAGTTCGATGAAGGTTGACCCTAAATTCTTTTATCGGAAGGCATAATGGAAAAAATATATGTCGTTGAGGGGACTCATGATGAGTCTATCCTTAAACAAATTGACGCACAAATTAAAACGATATCTGTCGGTGGATCTGAAATTAAAAAGGATGTCATTGAGTTTTTAAAGGCACAACAGGAAAGATTTGAGATTGTCTTGTTTCTAGATCCAGATCACGCAGGTGAAAGAATTCGTAATATCTTAAGTCAAAAACTTAAGAAAGTATCCCACATCTTTTTAGAAAAGAAAAAATCCATCTCAAAGAATGGTAAAAAGATTGGTGTTGAACATGCCAGCTTAGAAGATATAAAAACCGCCTTAAATCACGAGATCAAAGAACAAGAAGTAATAAGTGATTTAACACTAACCTTCTTTGAATCAATAGGTTTAACGGGAAAGAAAGACAGTAAAGCGTTAAGACTCAAACTTGCATCACATTTTCATATTGGATATGTTAACGCAAAAACATTACTAAAAAGATTATCATGGTTAAATATCAATCAACAACAAATTAAGGAGTTATTGAATGCATCATCAACCTAAAAAAAGGTTTGGTCAAAATTTCATCAAAGACACCAACCTCTTAAGAAAAATGGTTGATGCATCTAACATTAAAGGGTTAAATGTTCTAGAGATAGGACCTGGACTTGGTGCCTTAACTCAATTTTTAACTTTGGATGCTAAGAAGTATTTAGCATATGAAATTGATTATTCATTAAAACCTGAACTTAAAAAATATGAATCACCAACCAGTCATATTAAGTTTATTGACTTTTTAGAAGACGAAGACATTAGCCAAACACTAACCGAATACTTTGGAGGAGAAGAGCTTCATTTAGTCGGTAATCTGCCTTACTACATCACAACACCAATCATTTTTAAATTCTTATCCATTGATCAAATTAAAACAGCAACCATCATGGTTCAAAAAGAAGTTGGAGAACGTATGATTTCCAGTTTAAATACAAAAGCTTATAATGGGTTTGCTGCAATCCTACAATTTTACACAAATGTAACCAAAGTCATGGTTGTTAATAAGAAGATGTTTTATCCGGCACCTAAAGTAGATAGTATGGTTGTGAGACTCGAAAAAAGACCAAGTAGACTTAATGTGGAACAAACATCATTATATGAATCCATTGTTAAGATGTCATTTGGACACAAGCGAAAAACACTACTAAATAACCTTGTTGATAAAACGAATGAACCTAAAGAAACGATCTTGAGATTTTTGATTTCACAAGGGTTTGATGATAAAGTTAGAGCTGAAAACTTATCAGTTGATGATTTTATTCGTCTCACCTTAAACTGGCCATTAATTAAGAAGTGACTCAATAGAGAAAAAGAGATCATAACCCAGCTTTTACAAAAAAGCAGGGTTATTTTTACATATTACGTAAAAATAAGGGTTTTAGAAACCGATTTTATTATGAAAGCGCTATATTTTATCAATTTTGTATGTTATAATAGCCTTGTTACAGAGAACAGCATCACGGAGGGAAAAATGGAAGTAACAGACGTGAGAGTAAGACTTGTCGCAAGTGATTCACGCTTAAGGGGAGTGGTCACGGTGACATTCGACGATTGTTTCGTAGTTCATGACATTCGCGTCATCGAAGGAGACAATGGCATATTTGTTGCTATGCCTAGCAAAAAGATGTCAAATGGTGGGTATCGAGATATTGCTCACCCAATCCGTCAAGAAATACGCGTTGTGATTGAAGAAGCTATTGTGAAAGCATACCAAGAAGCTTTACAAACACAAACACCAGAACCACAAGGGGACTAAGAAGCACTTTTTAAAAGACGTGTTCATATACGTCTTTTTTTCTTTATTTTAAGTCGTCTAAATGCTATAATGACATATGTAGAAACGAGGTCAGAAAATGAGCATAGATGTTAGTAAAGCTAAATTATTTACACTTTCTGCTAATCGCCCATTAGCCGAAATTATTTCCAAGTCTTCAGGGATACCAC
>JAEYXZ010000086.1 GCA_023431045.1 Bacillota bacterium
CAACAATTGATACCAAGAAACAATCCATTGAACGTGCACTTCGTGATGAAAAAGCAATGGCGAAACAAAAACTCATCGAACAAGTCTTTGCAGAAATTAAATCATACTTGATTAATCTAAAGGGTAAGGATTTATTTAACTACGTTAAACATTCTATTTCAAAAGAAACCATTCAAGGTGATGAAACCATCATGGTTTCTAAACATGACTATGAAACTTATTTATCGATTCTATCGACTAAAAAAGGAAATCTTGTTGAATGTGATTTACTCAATAAAGAACTTGGAACACAATTAAAATTATCAAAAGAACCAGCAAGTATTGAATCTGGTTTTATTGTTGTTGGAAAAATCTTTGATTTAAACTTCTCCTACGAAGAAACCATTGATCGATTAACAACAGCATACGAAAAACAAATTTATGAGGAAATGGTTTAATGATCAATTTATGGTTTGTTTCTGGTGTTGTTGCAGCAAGTTATGACAAATTATTAACACCAATACAACTTAAAAGTTTTGAAAACCTTACTGAAGAAGCTTTTTTAAAGTTACTTAATACTTATCAGTATGGTAACCCATCAGGATCGAATCTTGATCAAATCATGCTTGGTGAAGAACTCAAACTAAAAGATTTCATCATTGCTAATTTAGGCAATGATCACGTCTTAGTTTCAATCCTTTATTTATCGTTTGATCAGCTCTTTTTATCATCGATCTATAAAGAGTTAATCTTGGGAATTAAGCCTAAGAATCCACCAATGGAATTATCAACATTTAATGAAAAAGCAGTTCGTGATTACTTAACATTAGGTCAAGATATCTACCTAGATCCTAGAACTAAGAACATTCTTGAAAAGATTTCAGCTAAAGTTGAAACGCTTGATGCACAAGGCATTTCAGATTGGGTTATTCAAGTCTTATATGAAACAATCTTAGATGAATTAAATGAAGTCAAGAAAAGTGATCCAACGATTAAACAGTATTTAAGTGAATTGATTACGATTGAAAACATCCTAATGATCTTAAGATCAAAGCGTTATCAAATGGGTCATACCTATGTAAAGGAAAACATAATATCAGGTGGATTTATTGACCTAAGTATTTTAGAGACATTATATGACTTATCTTATAGTGATATTGGAAACTACTTAAAACTCCATTATGATGATGGCGTTGTTGACGCTTTTAAAGATGAGAATTCAAGTCAGTTTATTAAACGAATCGCTGATGCTTTTGATGGATATTTATTAAGACAATCTGAAGCATATAGTTATCAAGCAGTCGGTTTCGGTTCTTTGATTGACTATGTGTATAAGAAGCGATTAGAAATTACAAAACTTAAAACACTTTATTATGAAGGTGCGGTGAATCATCATGGCAGAAATTAAAGCATTCTCAAAACACGACGGCATGATGATTCTAAGTAGTGTTGGTATTGATGTTGAAATCATTACCGATTTAGATTTATTACAAAAAGCAATGATTCATGCTGCTGAATCTGATACTAAGGTAATTATTTACTCAGCTGAAGCAGAAAGTTTCATGCAAAATTTATTAGAGAAATATGATGATCGTTTATATCCTATTTTTCTCAAACTACCAATGGGTAAACATCATGAAGATACATTAAAAGAATTAAAAGTCATGATTGAAAAATCGATTGGTATTTCAATCATATAGGAGGTACTAGATATGGAAAAACATGGTGTAATTGTTAAATTATCCGGTCCACTCATTGTTGCGAGTGGTATGGAAGCTGTTCAAGTCTATGATGTCGTTAGAGTTTCTAACAAACGACTCATTGGTGAAGTACTTGAACTTAGAGGAGATTTAGCATCAATTCAAGTTTATGAAGAAACCGCAGGGATTGGACCAGGTGAACCTGTATTCTTTACTTATGAACCATTATCCGTTGAACTTGGACCAGGATTAATTGAAGGTATTTTTGATGGGATTGAAAGACCACTTGACCGCATTTATTTAGAATATGGCGCAGGGATTCCACTAGGTGTTGATTTACCTAAATTAAACCGTGATAAGAAATGGGATTTTAAACCAACCGTTAAAGTAGGCGATGAAGTCACCGGTGGTGACATCATAGGAACGGTTGTTGAAACAGTAACAGTACTTCATAAAATCATGGTTCCACCCAATAGAGGTGGCGTAATTGTCTCTATTAATAGTGGTGAATTTAATGTTGATGAAGTGATTGCTACAATTAAAGATTCAAAGGGAGAAACCCATGAATTAACGATGGTTCAACACTGGCCAGTTCGTAAAAAGAGACCATATAAGAAAAAACTAGCACCAAAACAACCAATGGTTACCGGACAACGTAATATTGATACGCTATTTCCGATTGCAATTGGTGGGATTGCTGCAATTCCTGGACCATTTGGTTCCGGTAAAACCGTTGTTCAACACCAATTAGCAAAATGGGCTGATGCCGACATTATTGTTTATATTGGTTGTGGTGAACGTGGTAATGAAATGACTGACGTTTTAATGGAATTTCCTGAACTACAAGACCCACGCACTGGTGCATCACTTATGAAGCGTACCGTCTTAATCGCAAACACTTCAAATATGCCTGTTGCAGCCCGTGAAGCTAGTATTTATACTGGAATCACGATTGCAGAATACTATCGTGATATGGGCTATAAAGTGGCAATTATGGCAGATTCAACCTCACGTTGGGCAGAAGCACTCCGTGAAATGTCTTCACGTCTAGAAGAAATGCCAGGGGAAGAAGGATATCCAGCATATTTAGGTTCAAGAATTTCTGAATTCTATGAAAGAGCTGGTTTAGTTGAATGTTTAGGTAATGATGACCGTCGTGGTGCAATTACCGCAATTGGTGCGGTATCACCTCCAGGTGGAGATACTTCAGAACCAGTCTCACAAGCAACACTGAGAATTGTTAAAGTTTTCTGGGGACTATCAGCTTCCCTTGCATATCGTCGTCACTTCCCAGCAATTGACTGGTTAAAGAGTTACTCATTATATCAAGATCAAATGATTGAATATTATGATGAAACTGTTAACCCAAATTGGAGTAAACAAGTTAAGGAAGCACAAGCTATTCTACAAGAAGAAGCATCCCTTCAAGAAATCGTTCGTTTAGTTGGGATTGATGCACTTGGTCCATTTGACAGATTGAAATTATTATCTGCTCAAATGATTCGTGAAGACTATCTACAACAAGATGCTTTCCATGAAATTGATACATATGCTTCGCTTGAAAAACAATTTATGTTGATGGAAGTCATTCTTAAGTTTAAGAATATGGCACTTGATGCAATTAATGATGGTAAGTCATATAAAAACATTGAAAACCTACCAATTCGTGAAAGAATCGGACGCTTTAAGTATGTAGCAGAAAAAGATATTAGAAAAGAAATGTCAAGTATTCACGATGATTTAGCCGTTGAATTTGGCAGTTTAGAAAAGGAGTAAGTCATGGCAATTAGAGAATATAAAACGATTCAAGAAATTGTTGGACCATTGATGCTCGTTGAAAAAACTTCCAATGTCACTTATGATGAACTCGTAAAAATTAAACTAGCGAATGGTGAAGAACGTTTTGGTAAAGTCTTAGAAATTGATGGCGATAAAGCACTAGTCCAGTTATTTGAATCCTCACAAGGCGTCAAAATTGATAATGCAAAAGCAATCTTCTTAGGACATGGACTAGAACTTGATTTATCACCGCTTATTTTAGGAAGAGTCTTTTCTGGAATGGGTCGCCCAATTGATGGTAAAGGAAAAATCATTGCTGAAAAGAAAGCAGATATTAATGGAGTTCCATTAAATCCAGTAGCAAGAAACTATCCTTCAGAATTTATTCAAACCGGTGTGTCCGCAATCGATGGATTAAATACCCTCGTTCGTGGACAAAAACTACCAATCTTCTCAGGTTCTGGGTTACCTCACAATAAGTTAGCTGCAATGATTGCAAGAAACGCAAAAGTACTTGGTAAAGATGAAAACTTCGCGGTTGTCTTTGCTGCAATTGGGATTACCTTTGAAGAATCAAACTTCTTCATTGAAGAATTCCAAAAGAGTGGCGCAATTGATCGTACGGTGATGTTTGTAAATCTTGCCAATGACCCAGCGATTGAACGTATCGCAACTCCAAGAATGGCGATTACTGCTGCTGAATATTTAGCCTATGAACTTGGTATGCACGTCCTAATTATTATGACCGATATTACAAACTATGCTGAGTCTCTTCGTGAAATCTCAGCTGCACGTAAAGAAGTTCCAGGTCGTCGTGGTTATCCAGGGTATATGTATACTGACCTTTCATCTTTATATGAAAGAGCAGGAAGAGTTAAAGGTCAAAAAGGATCGATTACTCAATTACCAATCTTAACGATGCCAGAAGATGATAAAACCCATCCAATTCCTGACTTAACAGGATATATTACAGAAGGTCAAATTATTCTTTCCAGATCACTTCATCAAAAGAACGTCGTTCCACCGATTGATGTTCTACCATCGTTATCAAGACTTAAAGATAAAGGGATTGGTGAAGGTAAAACAAGAAGTGACCATGCGAATACATTAAACCAATTATTTGCATGTTACGCTCGTGGTAAAGAATCTAAAGAACTCGCAACCGTCTTAGGTGAATCTGCATTATCAGAAATTGATAAGCTTTATGCCAGATTTGCTGAACGCTTTGAAAAGGAATATTTATCACAAGGTTTTGAATCAAATCGAACCATTGAAGAAACACTCAATCTTGGATGGAAGTTATTAAGAATCCTACCAAGAACTGAGTTAAAACGTATTTCTACTAAACATTTAGACAAATACTATAACGAGGAGTAAATCTATGCCTGATGTGGTCAATGCGACCAGAATGGAACTGACGCGATTTAAAAATCAGTTAACAACAACTAGAAAAGGTCATCATCTGCTTAAAGATAAGCAAGATGAAATGATGCGTCAATTTCTCGCTCAAATTGAATCCTATAAAATCCTCCGTAAGGATGTCGAAGAAAAATGGTTGAATGCACTTCAATCCTTTTCTTATGCGAAATCAAGACATTACGATGAAGCATTATCAGAAAAGTTTTTAGTCCCAGCGACAACCTTAAAGTTATCATTTGAGAAGCAAGCTGTAATGAGTGTATACGTTCCAAAAATTCAAATTCTTGAACAAATGGAACCAAAACTTACGTATTCATTCCATGGAACTCATCCAGTTCTAGACGATATCGTTTGGAACCTATCGAAGCTCCTACCCGATCTAATCTTGCTCGCAGCACATGATAAGAAGAATCGAATTCTTATTGCTGAGATTGAAAAGACAAAACGAAGAGTAAATGCCATCGAGCACATCATTCTTCCTGAAATTGAACAGAACATCAAAACCGTACGGATGAAAATTTCTGATGCAGAACGTAGCAATACAGTTAGAATCATGAAATCTAAAGAGTTGATTCTTAGAAAAAACCTTAAGGAAGAAAAACAATAATCATCAATTTAAAAATTCAAAGGTATACAAAATATGTATACCTTTTTTTGTATTCGATTTTAACTGGATGATGAACTTTTTAACAAAGCCTCATCGCTAGATTTCATTCATACACATGCTATAATATACTTACGATTTTTATTTGATATGACGGGAAATAGACCGATTATCTTAATCATTGATGAGGTCTAAATATCAAAGGGAGACTATACATGAAACGCTTCAAACCATATGTGTACTTGAGTATTTTATTATGTTTGATTTTAATTCTTTTTTTCATTAACCGTGAAGATTTTTTATTGACACCATCAAACTCAGTCGAGAAACTTCAAACTTGGAATTATCAATCAGAAACCATCACATTACCGACTAGAGTTAATGTGGATGCAAACGAAGTGGTACATATAAGCACTATTTTAGATGCTAAATTTCACGATCCAAAAACTTTACTAATCAGGACCTCACTCCAAGATGTTCGTATTTACCTTGATAATACTCTCATTTATGAGAAAGTCTTTAGAACACATCAATTTGATCCTTATGCATCCTTATGGCATTTTGTTGAATTACCACATCATGTCGAAGGTCAAACATTAACAATTGAGGTTTCTTCACCATATGAGAGTATGGCTGGACAACTCAACCCAGTTTTATTTGGGACAACGGATGCCCTATATATTCAACTCTATCGATCATATGGTGTCAGATTTATCGTTTCAATCTTGGTGTTGGTCCTCGGTTTAATTATCGTGATTGTTAATACATTTGTTACTAAGAATCATGATAAAGGATTTGTCTATGCGGGAATTTTCATGGTCTTATTATCGCTTTGGCTTATTGCAGAATCTAGGTTACTCCAATTCTTTACGGGTAGTCAGATCTTAATTGCATCGCTTGCATATATCATGATTCCACTCTTACCACTACCATTGATTAAGTATCTAAAGGAAGTACTTATCACTGGCTTTGGTAAGTTACTTACGACCATGTACTTAACTTTCTTTGGAATATTTGTAACTATTGTTTTTCTACATACATTCCATATCGTTGATTTTTTTGATACCGTCATCTACACTCAAGCCGCAGTATTGATTGGAATGGTTATCGGTTTGTTCCTTATTATTATCGAAATCGTTAAATACAAAAACAAGAAAGCTGTTAATTTCTTGTTGGTAATCATCTTTATTGTCATTTTTGCAGTCATTGAAATCGTTAGTTTTGTTAATAATGATTTTATGAATACATCAAGTTATTTATCCGTTGGTGTTGGAATCATCTTAATTGGATACTTTGTATATTATGTTAGACATGTCCTTACGATTTTTAAAGTAAGTTATCAAAAAGAATTCTATGAAAAATTAGCCTACATGGACCATGTTACTCAAGGTTTTAATCGACTGTCGTTTGAACGAGATTTAGATGAAATCTTTAAAGACTATGATCGAAAGAATAAACTTAGACTCATTGTCTTTGATTTGGATGAATTAAAGAATATAAATGATAACCATGGTCACTTGGTTGGCGATGATGCGATTAGACTAGCATTTAAAATTGCTAATGATGCATTTAGTGATGTTGGTAAGTGCTACCGTATTGGTGGGGATGAGTTTGCTTGTTTATATGAAGACAATGATATGTTAACGTATCAAATTAAGAAACAACTCATTGATGAGGCAATCAAAAAAGAACAAGCCCACTTAAGTTTCCATTTTGGATTCTCAATCGGGACAGCTATCGTTAAGTCACTCAATATGACTCAAGAAGAACTCATGAAAGAAGCAGATTCTAATATGTATCATAATAAGAAACATTTTAAGATGGTATTTAAATAAAAAGTCAGAAATTAGATTCTGACTTTTTTGTTGTTATTCATAATAACTAATATTACCTTTACCGCGGTTTTTAGACTGATACATGGTTTGATCACCCAAGTCCAGTAACCGATAATAACTCTTATTATCCTCGGTGATCTTTACAATACCAACTGAAACACTAATTCGACATTTTTTAGCGTGATCACTGATGTTTGAGATGTCATGAATGAGTTGTTTTGCTCTTTCAAAAACTTGGTCTTTCGCATGATCATAAACATAGACTAAGAATTCATCACCACCTAATCGATAGTAAATGACATTATGTTCCCATTTGGAGATAAAGAAATTAGCGAGATCTTTAATAAATTGATCACCACTTGAATGACCATAACGATCATTAATGAGTTTAAACCCATCGATATCAAGGTATAAAATATATTTATTATTGACATCACTTAAGTTTTTTAGATGTAATTTTAATGTTTCTCTCGTGAATAATTTGGTCATCGGATCTTGATAGGTTTTTTGATAATAAGTGATTTCATCAGGTGTATGATAGAAGACTCTGATGACATGCGCTAATATCAAATGGTTCTCACTATCTTTTTTGATGTTTTCAAACTTGATATATAACCAGACAGGTGTATTTGAGTGCTTAAAGGGAATATACAAAAAAGTATCTAAATTCATCTCGATAAGTTTTTGGATCGTTGTATCAATAAAATTGTTTTTGCCCTCAACCTCAGCTAGAGCATTATCTGTTTCTATCATGCTGAGTAAATCTTGGAATGTCATTTGATCTCTAGCATCCAAACCAAATTGGGACAAGTTGCCTTTTAAGAAAGTAATATTTGAATTTAATCTTTTAAGATCAAAATAGAAGCAAATGGAACATGACATTTTACGTTTGATATCTAGGACAATTGATTCACCGTAAAGTGAATTTAAATCATTGAGTACATCAATATTGTTCATGAATAAATGTCTCCGTGGTATTGTATTCATATTGTAACATAAGAGCAACCGAAATGCATGAGAAGTTATAAAAGCCATCAGAAACAAAAAAAAGACGCATTTTCGAGATGAAATTGCGTCTTTTTGATTAGAATTTGTCGAAATAAATAAATTCTTCTGGCATGCCTTTTTCTTTTAATACTTTAATACAAGCATCAATCATACCAGGGGAACCACAAAGATATGCTTCATGACCAGATAGATCTTCTGTATGTCTTCTAACAACATCTGTAATGAGTCCAATATCTAAGTCCCAGTTATCTTCTGGAAGTGGGGTTGATAATGCTGGAATATATTTGAAGTTAGGGAATTTCTTTGCGATATCTAAGAAATATTCAGTGTAATATAAATCTTTTTTAGTTCTTGCCCCAAAGAAGTACATTCCTTTACGAGTAAATCCTTGGTCCATTAATTTAAAGATAATTGAACGAATTGGTGCCATACCAGAACCACCTGCAATCATAATCATTGGACGAGTTGATTTTTCTTGTAAGAAGAAATCACCAAATGGTCCAGTAATTTTGATTTTGTCACCGACTTCTAAAGCTTTATGAATGAATTTAGTTGCAACACCACCAGGTACAAAACGAATAATAACCTCAGGGTGGAATAGATCCTTAGAATCAGATGCAATCGAGTAAGCTCTAGTGGTTTCAATACCAGGTACTTCAATTTGTAAATATTGACCCGGCTTAAAAGGAAATTCTTCAGACATATGGAAACGAATGCGTTTGATGTCGTGTGTTAAATCTTCAACTTCTACGACTTTACCATAATAAGGTTTTACATTCATTAAAGCTGGTGGAATTTCGATTTCGATATCACTTGTCACTTTGGTTTGACAGGACAAGCGAATACCCTCTTCAATTTCAGCTTTAGATAGGAATGGGATTTCAGTTGGTTTTGGTGATTCATGATAATCAATTAATCTAAATTTACATGTTCCACAAGTTGCTTTACCTCCACAAGAAGAAGGAAGGAAAATTTTATTGTTGGTTAACACGTTTAAAGCAGTGTCATCACCAGTAACAGCAATAAGCGTATCTTTATTGATGGTGATTTTTCTTTCACCACCACCACCTAACCATCTTTCAGCTAAGATAACTAAAAGGGTAACGGCAATTAATACACTAACTAAAACAATTGGAAGCCAGATATTAAACATTATAAGAGTCCTCCAAAGTAAGTTTCTAAGTGAGCGATACTACCAAATCCGTTAAATCCGATGAATGCAAGCGCTAAGATACCTAAGATGACAAATGCGATTGCTCTTCCACGTAGATACTTTGGAATGTTAGAAACACGATACATCTTTTGGCGAACACCCGCAAGAAGAATCATTGCGATTGCCCAACCAATACCAGAGCCTAGAGAGAAGACGGCAGTTTCTGCAAAGTCATAACTTCTAGTTTGGAAGAAAAGAGAAACAGATAATACAATACAGTTAACGGTAATTAACGGTAAGAAGATCCCAAAGGATTCATAGACCTTTGGCATATATTTTGCTAAGAACATTTCAAGGAATTGAACGAAAGCAGCAATAATAATAATGAAGACAAGTAATGCGAGTTGTGTTGTTTCTGTCGCTTTTAATAATTCATAAATTGGCCAGTTAATAATTGCGGTAATGAAAACGACAAAGATAACTGCAACCCCCATATTTACAGAGTTTTTAATTGAGGTTGATACTGCGATTAAAGAACACATACCAAGTATGAAGATGAGTGCCATGTTATTGGATAGAATTGAACCTAAGAATAAATCAATTAAGTGTGCCATGTTTTTCTCCTCTCCTACTCATCTGATTGCTTGGTGAGATATCTGATTAACCAAGCAAACATTGCTAATACAAAGAATCCACCTGGTGCGATTGCCATCACAACCCAGTCGGTCCAACCTGGACCCAAAATGTCCATTCCAAGGAATGTACCAGATGCCAATATTTCACGAACTGAGGCAACTAGAATTAATACAAGTGTATAACCAAGACCATTAGCTAGTCCATCAACGAGACTATAACGTACTGGATTCTTGATTGCGAATGCTTCCGCACGACCCATAACGATACAGTTAGTAATGATTAAACCAGTATAAGCACCAAGCGATGCTGCAATGGTTGGGAAGAATCCTTGTAAGAACATTTGGACAGAAATGGTGAAGACAGAAATGATAACCATATAGGCAACCATTCTCACCTTTGATGGAATAATGTTACGAAGTAATGATACAAGACTTGATGAAGCCATAATAACGAAGGTAACACCAATACCCATCGCGATCGCATTTTCTACACGATTCGTGACAGCAAGCGCAGAACAAATACCCAAAACTGTAATAACGATTGGGTTTTGTTCAGAGATACCATTTTTCATAATGATATAGAACTTATTGTATTGAAGTCTTAACCAGTTATATTTCTTTGGTTCAGTATTTTCATCTTTTCCAGAATAGATACCAATTAAAACCATAATACCTACTGGGAGTAAAACTAAGACAAGCATTACACCTGTAATGGTTAGAACAACACGATACTTAGTGTCTGTTCCAAATGCTGCAAGTGAATGTCCAGCGAGTACCCATATGAGTAAGGCGACATTAAATAGTACTAATAGAGTGATTGCTAATCCTTCAGATCCTAGTGAGGCTAGAAGTGAATTAGTCATAACACCTTGAGTTAATAATACAATTGAGTAAATGACACTTGGTATCAATAAGATGTATCCTAAAATCATTGAAATACGGGATGATATTTTTAAGAGTTTATGATTCATCATGATTATTCACCCCATCCATATGCTTCGAAGTATGCAGCATAATTTTCATTTAGTGATTCAGGGAAAGCAGTTCTAGTGGTTGTTGCACCTGCTGAGATTGTATTTTCAATTTCATTATCTTGATCAGCTTCGCCAACACCAACAAAGACGATTTCAGGGTTAAATCTCTTACCAATGAATTGGTCGAGGAATGTTCTTGATGCAACTGAAGCACCCCATTGTTCACGGTGTTCAACAACACTGATGTTAACAATCGTTTGATAATCATCTTCAAGGGTGATGACGGTTGAGATTAAACCGAATGCACCTTGAACACCAAAGATGTAACTGTAAGTATTTGTACTTTCATGAACATAAAGGTTCTTAAGACCGATTGTTTCAATAGTAAATTGTGAATCGAATAATGCTTCAAAGTTTTCTTCAGTCCAAACAACACCAACATGGTCAAGCATTGCTTTCATATGCTCCGTTGTTAAGATGGTTGCTAAGAATGCATTGTAGTATTCAGTATATGCTCCATTAAGTCCTAGTGGATACTGAGTTCTAGTGGTTGTTGCACCAGCATTTGTGATTTCTTCAACTTCGTTATCTTGGTCTGCTTCACCAGATCCAACGAAGAGAATTTCTGGGTCAAACTTCTTACCGATGAATTGATCAAGGTATGAACGTTCAGCAATTTCGCTACCCCATACTTCAGAAGAAGAAAGGACAGATAAGTTAACAATTGTTTCACGGTCTTCTTCAAGCGTTAAGAGTGATTCAATAGCGCCAAATGCACCACCAACAGAGAATCTAAAGCTGAAAGTTTTAGTAGTTCTTCCGATGTATAATGCTAAACGACCGGATTCGACGATTTCAAATTCTGCTTCAAATAAATCATTGAAGTTAGTTTCATTCCAATCAATGCCAACGTGATCTAGCATTGTTTGCTTATGTTGATCGGTAATTTCAAATCCAAAGAAGTTGTTATAGTATTGTTGATAAGTTGTATTAATAATACCGATAAATGCAGAAGTAGTACCAGTTGCACCGGTAATCGCATCAACTTCATTGTCTGTTGCAGGCACTGTTTTAACCCAGGTTAAGCCAGTTAATGCATCAAATTTTTTACCAACATACTTATCTAAATAAGGACGTTCTGCGACAATACCACCAAGTCCTGGGGTTTCAGCTTGTTTTAGAACTGTGATATAGACGATGGTTGTAAAGTCATCCTCAAGAGTGATAACACCTTCAATGACATCCCATAAACCATACCCGGAAAATTTAAAACTAATATTTCCAGTGGTATTATCACGATACAATGTTAAAGGTTCATCTGTTTCAGGATCAATCATATCTTCTGGAGTAATATTAGCATCAAAGATAGTTGCGAAGTTGTTGGTATCATAAGCAATATTGTTGTGTGATAAGATTGCAGATTTCCAAGAGTATTCAGCGTTTGCGGCAATACGATCTCTCGTTAATAAGTCCATACCAATTAAGATTCCTGCTGAAACAGAACCTAAGATAACAACAAATAAGATCATTTGTAAATAACGTTTGATCATTCTGTTACCTCCTGTAGTTCAGGAACTACTTTAACCTTTGGTACTGTCCAAACATCAATTAAACCTACAACAGCATTCATGAAAGTAATTGCGAAAATGGTACCTTCAGTATTGGCAGCTAGTTTATTAATGAATGTAACGTTTTGAATCAAGAAAGTAATGAGACCCAACGCAACAGCATAAATGATACGTCCCTTTGAATAAAGCGGACCAGTTTGTGGATCGGTTGCGATAAACATACTTGCAAATAATAAGTGACCAAGCAAGACAGAATAAGAAGCATAATTGAATGCATCCATTCCACGACCAGCACTTACAAAGAAAATAAGTGATAAGACAAAATATGTGCCAAGGTATAATACGGGGATCTTCCAATCAGATACCTTAAGAATCATTAAGATCACACCAAGAACTAGAATACCTAATTTAAAAGTAGTCCCAAGGGCTCCAGGATATTGTCCTAATAAGAGTTGCCAGTGGGTAAAGGATGAAACAACCACATCTGGAGTTAATTTAAAATTAATTGCTGGGGTTTGAGAACCGGCAATCAATGTGACTGGATCTAAAAACGTGTTAACAAAAACTGGGAAGGATAAAGCGATAAAGATTAATCCAACAGTCGCTGGATTAAAGACATTTTTATCTTGCCCGCCAAAAAGTGATTTGGCAAAGAATATACCAAATGCAGTCGCAACTACGATAATCCATAGTTGGTTAATAATAGTTGGTGTTGTCATCAAAGTAATAATGAGTGGTGTAATGTACCAAGAAGTCCAGTCAAACTTCTCTTTTCTCAATATACTTGATAAGAATTCAACAACCCATGCTGTTGCTAGTGCAGCAAGCGCTATAATGAAAATTGTTGCTCCAAAGATAAAGGAAGCAGCAATCAATAGCAGTAGTAATGCACTACCCATAATGATACGATTTCGTTGTCCTGTATTCATATGTATCCTCTCTACGTGATTTCTTTATTATTGTAACATGCAAATAATAATATTATTTGAAAAATGCTATAAATTATGTGAAAAATTGTGATACAAAGTAATTGATTTTACGATAACACTGTAATATAATTTAAGTGTAGACTTAAAATATTAATTATGTGAAAGAGATGGTGATGTCTATGTTTGAATGGTTTATGAATTTAGAACCATGGGCTCAAGCTTTATTGGCTGGATTATTTACATGGGGAGTGACAGCTTTAGGTGCTGCTTTGGTGTTTTTCTTTACAGATATTAAACGTAGTGTTTTAAATATGATGATGGGGTTTGCTGCTGGTGTGATGATTGCTGCTTCATTTTGGAGTTTACTTAATCCAGCCATTGAATTTGCAGAAGATCCAAATGTTTCTTTATTACCACCATGGCTAGTTGTTGCCATTGGATTCTTATTAGGTGGATTATTCTTATATCTCGCAGATAAAACAATCCCACATATGCACTTTGGTAAAAATCACGATACTGAAGGTATTCCAACCCATCTAAAAAGAACGATTTTATTAGTGTTTAGTATTACCCTTCACAACTTACCAGAAGGATTAGCTGTAGGGGTTGCATTTGGTGCGATTCCAGCACTTGTTCTAGGTGGCGCTGCTACTGAGGTTGTCGTTGCTGCAACCGCTGGAGCGATGGCACTTGCCATTGGGATTGGTATTCAAAACTTCCCTGAAGGTGCTGCAGTCTCAATTCCGTTAAGACAAGAAGGAACATCAAAAATCAAGTCATTTTGGTATGGTCAACTATCTGCAGCGATTGAACCGATTGCTGCAGTATTAGGCGCATTACTGGTGTCTTTCATTACCCCTATCTTACCATATGCACTCGCATTTGCAGCTGGTGCAATGTGTTATGTAGTTGTTGAAGAATTAATCCCTGAAGCACAGCAGACACAATCGGCTAAAGGAGCGCATCATGCGGTCTTAGGATTTATGTTAGGTTTCACGATAATGATGGTATTGGATGTGGCGTTAGGATGATCCATAAAGCAGAAGAAGACTATTTAAAGTTAATCTATGAATTAACGGTTGAAAAGAACATTGAACTCGTTAAAAATTCAGATATCGCAGATGCTTTTGGTTATACTGATCAAAGTGTCAACGATATGATTCAAAAACTTAAAACCAAAACTCTTGTTAAGTTTATCCCTTATAAAGGGGTACACTTAACAGAGAAAGGTTTAAAAGAAGCGATGCGATTAATTCGAAATCATCGAATCTGGGAAGTTTTTTTATCTTCTAAGTTAGGTTTTTCATGGAGTGATGTTCATCCGGAAGCGGAAATGCTTGAACATGCATCCTCTGAGGCAATGATTGATCGGATGGAAGCTTTTCTTGGTAATCCTGAATATTGTAATCATGGAAATCCTATTCCAAAGAAAAACGGTCAAACCAGTCAACAGTATAATCAATCGCTTGATCATTTTTCAGTTGGTTCAACATTTACCTTAAAAAGAGTGGTTGATGATGCCTTAATGCTAAGGTATTTAGATGAACATCACATTTCATTAAATGAACAATTTGTCATCATAGAAAAAGACCTGTATAATGACTATATAAGCATAGAAATTAAGCAACAGAAAATTTCAATTCCAATGAAAGTTGCAAGGAGATTATTTGGCGTATAAGATCCTTGCTAAGAGGGTCTACATATGCTCAAAGAACTCTTACTCAATCAAGCAAGTCACGATGAAATCCTAGCGTTTTTAAAAGATAAACACGCCTATGATATCGTGCAAATGCTATCCGAATTAGACAGTGAACAACAAACTGTCATTTTTGATTTATTAGAACCTGAACAACTCGCTGAAGTCCTTGCATACTTAGAGCCTGGGGAAGCAGCTGAGATTTTTAATGAATTAGAGCCCAGTGAACAAAAAGAAATCGTTGAAGAACTTGAACCAGACGATGCTGCAGACATTATCAATGAACTTCCAGAAGAGACTCGTACTGAGCTCATTTCTTCACTTGATAAAGATGAAGAAGTCCTCGAACTTTTAGGTTATGATGAGAATGTTGCTGGTGCCTACATGACCAATGATTTTATTGCTGTAGAAGCTCTAGAGGATGTCAAAAGTGCAACCAAGAATCTCATCAAAAAAGCCGGGGATGTTGAATCTATTCAAACTATTTTTGTTGTTGATCATGAACATCATTATTTAGGGCAGGTTAGTCTTAAAGCGCTTATTAAAGCGAAATACCCACTTACCATGAGTGACATCATGATTACGGAACCTACATTTAATGATCATGCGGATGTTGATGATTTAGTGAAGCATATGAAATATTATGGTGGTTATGATATTGCGATTGTAGATGATCATAATGTTTTACTTGGAATGATTACAATGGATGATATCTTAGATATTTACCAAGATGAAGCAGTAGAGGACTTTGAGAAATTTACTGCTTTACCAGATACCAATTTTGAAGAGAATGTTTTCAAGAGTTCACTTCAAAGATTACCATGGTTATTAATATTATTAGTCTTAAGTATTCCAATTGCACTGGTGACTTCAAACTTTGAAGAATTACTTGCAAGTGTCGTCATATTAGCTTTATTTCAACCACTCATTCTAGACTCGGGTGGGGATGTTGCATCTCAAACCCTTGCGGTGACTTTGATTGCTTTAACAAATAAAGACTCTAATGCAACGAAAAACGGGATTAAAGAAATCATCTCGGGAACCATATCTGGATTAGTGATGGGGTTACTCGCATTTTTTGTGACTGCTGTTTTTGGGTATATACTAACAATTGATCATATATGGTTAGTTGCAACTGTCGTTGGTGCATCGCTATGGTTAACTGTTATATTAGCACCAACGCTAGCCTTTATCATTCCAACCATCTTAAATAAACTTAAATTTGACCCAGCGGTTGCATCAGGTCCTTTCATTACGACTTTAATTGACGTCCTAAGTATTTTCATTTATTTTGGTTTTGCAACGATATTACTAGGAGGTATTACTCATGTTTGATTTTACCTTATCGACTGCAAAACTTAAAAACGAACTTGCTAAACTTCACGAATCCGATATTGCAACCCTATTTGAAGAAAACGAAAAAGAACAAATTAAAATCTATCAAGCATTAAGTGTTAAACGTTTTGCTGATGTCTTCTTTATGTTAAATGAAGATACCCAAAAAGAATTTTATGAATCGCTAAATATTGATCAGAAAAAATCACTTTTAAAATCACTAGAAATTGATGATTTAAAAACATTTATTGAAATTTTCAATCTTAAAGAACATGCATCAATCATTTCACTTTTGCCAAAATCAACTCAAGTTCAAGTGAAAAGATTACTTGCTTATGATGAAAATACAGCTGGATCAATTTCATCACCTCACTTTATTTCGTTAAGTATTGATACGAGCGTCAAAGAAGCAACTTCCTTTGTTACAACTGAATCGACTGATAAAGATGAAATTGACGTTATATTCTTTTATGATGAAAGTGATGCATTTGTTGGTGCGATTTCTCTTCAAAAACTCATTATGACAAGAGCTAACCAATTACTTAAGAATGTTATTAATGAAGACTATCCATACGTGTTTGAAGATGAACCGGTTGTTAAAACAGTTAAAAAGATAAGAGACTATGACATTGATATCATTCCAGTTTTAAATCCGAATCATCAAATGATTGGAATTGTTACTGCAGATGATGCTTTAACTGCGATGGAAGAAATTCACATTGATACGATTGGAGAAATGGTAAAAGTACATGAAATCGATGAAGATGATTCACCACTTCAAAGAACCTTTAAGCGATTACCTTGGTTATTAATTTCTGCCATACTTAATTTGGTTATTGCATCATTCTTATCGATATTTAGTCAAACATTGGAAGCTCATGTAGCAATCGTGTTATTCCAACCAATGATTTTAGGGATGGCTGGGAATATTGGTACACAAAGTATTTCAGTTACTATTCTTGGGCTTCATCAAGAAAAAATTGAACCAATGAAGCATTTTTGGAAAGAAGTTGTCATTGGTTTAATTAATAGTGTGATTGCTGGTTTGGTTGCAATGGGCGTTGTCTTTATCTTCTTATGGATTATGCCAAAGGACTATAGTCATATGATTGAACTCGCGTTAACTGTGGGAATCTCTC
>JAEYXZ010000108.1 GCA_023431045.1 Bacillota bacterium
GTAGTAAACAAGGTCGACCAAAAGTATAAAGACACGATTCCAACTGTCGAAAATATTCAAGACGAAGTTGAACGTGCACTGATTGTCTTCAAGCACACTGATGTTGCAAAAGCTTACATCTTATATCGCGAAGAAAGATCAAAAGTAAGAGATCGTAACACCAGATTAATGCGTACTTTCCAAGATATCGCATTCTCAAAAAGTACTGAAAGTGACTTAAAGAGAGAAAACGCGAATATCAATGGTGATACACCGATGGGAGCAATGCTTAAATACGGTAGTGAAGGTGCTAAAGAGTTTAATAAGATGTTTGTCTTAAACCCTAAACATGCAAAAGCGCATGAAGAGGGATTAATTCACATCCATGACTTAGACTTTCTAACACTTACAATGACTTGTTGTCAAATCGATTTGGGTAAACTCTTTAAAGGCGGATTCCAAACCGGTCATGGATCTTTACGAGAACCTCAAGATATTAAGACTTATGCAGCGCTCGCTTGTATTGCAATCCAATCCAACCAAAATGACCAACATGGTGGTCAATCGGTTCCAAAATTTGATTACGATATGGCAGATGGTGTTAAGAAAACTTACTTTAAATCATTTAGAGCAAACTTAGATAAGATGTTTAGATTCTATAACGTTAGTATCGATGCAGTTCAAATGCTAAATGATTTTAAGAACAATGAATCAATACTACCTAGACTTTATAATCGTGAGATTGATGCAAAGATTAAATCTTATGTTGGTGAAATAGAAAACATCGATCACATGTTAGATTTCGTCACTGAAGAATCTACCAAAGAAACCATTCGCGATACCTATCAAGCGATGGAAAGTTTGATTCACAACTTAAATACAATGCACTCAAGAGCGGGTGCTCAAGTGCCATTCTCATCCATTAACTATGGAACAGATACTTCCCATGAAGGACGTTTAGTTGTTGAACAAATCCTCAAAGCAACCCAAAGAGGTCTTGGTGAAGGTGAAACACCAATCTTCCCAATTCAAATCTTTAAAGTCAAGAAAGGGATTAACTTTGAGAAGAGTGACCCTAACTATGACTTATTCAAACTTGCGATGGAAACTAGTGCGAAACGCTTATTCCCTAATTTCTCATTCTTAGATGCTCCTTTTAATAAAAAATATTATAAAGAAGGAAATCCAGATACAGAAATTGCGTATATGGGATGCCGCACAAGAGTGATTGCTAACGTCTATGATGATACAAAAGAAATTGTCACAGGACGTGGAAACCTAAGCTTTACATCCATTAATCTTCCAAGACTTGCACTACTCTCAAAGAGTTTAGATGAGTTTTATACCAAACTGGATGAAACCATGGATTTAGTCGTTGAACAATTACTTGAACGACTTGAAATCCAAAAGAAACAACATGTTTATAACTTCCCATTCTTAATGGGTCAAGGTGTATGGTTAGATTCTGATAAATTAAACCATAATGACTCGATTGAAGAAGTGATCAAACATGGAACACTAACAACTGGATTTATTGGACTTGCTGAAGCACTCAAAGCTTTAGTTGGTAAACACCACGGAGAAGATGAAGAAGCACAAAAATTAGGATTAAAGATTGTGCAATTCATGAAAACCAAGATGGATAAGGAGGCGCAAAAACACAAACTCAATTTCTCACTCATTGCAACTCCAGCAGAAGGACTGTCTGGACGCTTCGTTGAACTCGATAAGAAGAAATTTGGCATTATCGATGGTATTACATCTCATGACTACTATACCAATTCATTCCATGTGCCAGTCTATTATCCAACCGAAGCATTTCATAAGATTGATATTGAAGCACCTTACCATGCTTTAACCAATGGTGGACATATCACCTATATCGAACTCGATGGTGACCCACAAAAGAACATCCCAGCCTTTGAAAAGATTATTAAATATATGGCTGAAAAAGGTGTTGGATATGGATCGATTAATCACTCGGTTGATTATGATCCTCAATGTAAGTATGTCGGCATTATTAATGATACGTGCCCTAAATGTGGAAGAACCGAAACAAAAGATCAACCTTTTGAACGGATTCGCCGCATTACCGGATATTTAGTTGGCACGTTGGATCGCTTTAATAATGCGAAACGGAAAGAAGTGAGTGAACGTGTCAAACACTTCCACTCATGAACTAAGAATCAATAACTTTATCAAAGAATCGATTGTTGATGGCTTTGGCGTAAGAATGGTCATCTTCACTCAAGGATGTCACTTAAGATGTCCTTTCTGCCACAATCCCGCAACTCATGACTTAGAGGCTGGTACCTTTATTAAATTAGATGAATTGCGAGAAATCTGGCAGAAAAACCCCCTACTTCAAGGGATTACGGTTAGTGGTGGAGAACCATTCTTACAACCAGAAAGTGTCCTTGAGATGATAAGAATGGCGCATGAAGATGGACTAGATGTCATCTGTTATAGTGGTTACACCTATGAAACATTAAAGGCTAAAAAGGATGATGCGATCGATGCCATCCTAAATGAGGCCGAATATTTAATCGATGGACCATTTATTTATCAACTTAAAGATTTGAATTTGTTATTTAGAGGCAGTTCGAACCAAAGAATTATTGATTTAAAGGAGACAAACCGACAAAGTCATGTCGTTTTGTATCAAGAAGAAGGAGGACCCAATGCTCATTATCTATGATAGCTTAACTGGACAAACGAAAAGATTCGCGAAAAATCTAGGCTATGAGATGATGCATGTGAAGCTTTATGAAGGGGAACCTAAGGATGATATCTTTCTTCTAACCCGTAGTTTCAATTTCGGTCAAATTCCGGATACGACCTTAAAATTCTTAGACAAATATGGAGCTTTAGTCATTGGTTGTGCAGTCTCAGGTAATAAAAACTGGGGTGTCAACTATGGTAAAGCAGGCGAAAGAATACAAACATTATACAACATTCCATTGGTGCTGAAATTTGAAGCATCCGGTTTCAAAGAAGATCATGAAACCGTTAAAGACTGGATTAAGAACTACTTAAAAGAAAAGAGGCTCTAAGTTATTATGGATCAAAAACGCGACATCATTCCTGAGTGGATTATCCTTAACAATCAAGTCATTGATGAAGAAGGACAACTCAAAGACTTACAGAAAGACCGAGAAGCTGCTAAAAGCTACTTCTTAAATGAAGTGAATAGAAGAACTCAGTTTTTCCATTCTCTTGATGAAAAACTAGACTATTTAGTTGAAAATAACTACTATGAAAAGGAATTCCTAGAAAAGTACACAAGAGAACAAATCCAAACCATCTATGATATCGCTTATGCTGCGAAATTTAGATTCCCAACGTATATGGGAGCATTTAAGTTTTACAATGATTACGCACTTAAATCCCGTGATGGGAAGAATTTTTTAGAACGCTATGAAGACCGTTTAGCAATTAATGCTCTATATCACGCTAATGGTGATTTTGATAAAGCACGTCAACTCATTCGTTCACTCATTCAACAAGATTTCACACCAGCTACCCCTACCCTTTTAAACACGGGTAAGAAGATGCGTGGTGAATATGTCTCATGTTTCTTACTTGAAGCAGGAGATTCATTAAATGATATCGCAAGAATCTCAGAATTCTCGATGCAGCTTTCAAAAGTTGGGGGTGGGGTTTCAGTAAACCTTTCTAACCTTCGTGCGAAGGGCGAAGATATCAAAGGTATTCCAAACGTCTCTAAAGGTGTTGTTGGGGTTGCAAAGCTCTTAGATAATAACTTTAGATATGCCGATCAAATGGGTCAAAGAACTGGTGCCGGTGCGGTTTATTTAAACATCTTCCATGCTGATATTGAAGATTTCTTATCAACCAAGAAATTAAACGCTGATGATGATATCAGAGTTAAAACATTATCAATGGGTGTTGTTATCCCTGATAAATTTGTTGAACTCGCAAGAGAAAATAAAGATATGTATGTCTTCTATCCAAATACCGTTTATAAAGAATACGGTATTGATTTTGCTGATGTCTCCATTGATATGAATAAATGGTATGACATCTTAGCGGATAATCCAAAGGTTAGAAAACGTAAAGTAAATCCTAGAAAGCTTCTAGATTTAATCGCATCCCTTCAAGGTGAATCAGGTTATCCTTATATCATGTTTTCAGATAACGTGAATAAAGTGAATCCTTTAGATATGCCAGTTAAGTTCTCAAATCTATGTACCGAAATTCTACAACCAACTGTCACCTCACACTATGGTGATTATGGTGCTGGTAATGATGATATCGGTATGGATATTTCTTGTAACCTAGCATCTGGTCATATGGGTAATATGATTAAGCATAACACCATTAAAGAAACTGTGTTTGCAGCAATGGATGTCATGAACTCCGTTTCAGATAATACCGATATTAAACATGTTCCAGCAGTTGCAAAAGCAAACCGTCTAAACCACTCTGTGGGATTTGGAATCATGGGTCATCATGGGTTTATTGCTGAAAATTATATCCTCTTTGGATCAGAAGAAAATATTGATTTAATCGATGTATTCTTTAACGCGATTAATTATTACTCGCTTGTTCACTCCATGGAAAAAGCAAAAGAAACAGGTTCTAAATTCTATCGTTTTGAAAAGAGTGCTTACGCAGATGGCTCATATTTTGATGGTCGTGGACAAATTCTACCAAAGACCGATAAAGTGAAAGAAATATTTAAGAATATCTATCTTCCAACCGATGATGATTGGTTACAATTAAAAGAAGATGTCATGACTTATGGCTTATATAACTCTCACCGACTAGCTGTTGCACCAAATGGTTCAATTGGCTACATCATGAGTGCAACACCTTCCTTAACTCCAATTAAACAACTCGTTGAAGAAAGAACCTATGGTAACTCAAAAACATACTATCCAATGCCTGCAGTCGATAAAGCAGCATTCATGTATGAAACGGCTTATCGCATGGATAATTTCAAAGTTATTGATGTGATTGCAACTGCTCAAAAACACGTTGACCAAGGGATTTCCTTCGAATTATGTATCACCTCAGATGTGACAACTAGAGATCTTCAAAAATATTATTTATACGCACATTACCAAGGTATTAAAACACTCTACTATACAAGAACTCAAAAGCTTAAAATTGAAGAGTGCGAAAGCTGTGCGGTGTAGGAGTAACGATGGCTAAACCTAAAAAAATACTAAAAGATTTAGAAGCGATTAAATATGAAGGTGCAAACTGGAATGAAATGGAAGATGATTTTACTCAAGCGTTCTATGAACAAAATCTTTCCCAGTTCTGGCGTCCTGAAGATATCTCGCTTCAACCCGATTTAAATGTGTGGCATATCTTATCTGATGAAATTAAAGATGCATATGCGAAAAACTTACTCGTTCTAACTTTCCTTGATACCCATCAAGGAGACATTGGGATGCCAGTTGTTGGCCGCTCGATGGATGAAAGATTTCATCAAAGAAAAGCAGTCATCAACTTTATGGCAGCAATGGAAAATGCAGTACACGCAAAATCCTATTCAAACATCTTTATGACCTACATGTCTACCCCTGAAATTGATGAACTCTTCCGTTGGGGTGAAAGTCATAAAAACCTCCAACAAATCATGACCATGATTGTTGGATATTATAAAGAACTCGATCGTTATAACTACTTAAAGAAATTTGATGAGAATAATCCAGGATTTAAAGAAGTTGACTTCAATGTTGCACAGTGGAAAGCAATGGTTGCATCCGTTTTCTTAGAAACATGGTTATTCTATTCAGGCTTCTATTATCCACTCTTCTTTTATGGTCAAGGAAAACTGATGCAAGCAGGAGAGATTATTAACTTAATTCTTCGTGATGAATCCATTCATGGACTCTACATTGGTCGTCTTGCCCAAGAAATCTATGAAACGTTCCCAAATAAACTCCAAGAAGAACTTCAAGATTGGATGTATCAATTCTTACTTGATTTATATCATGAACAAAATGAGCTTGTTGAATCTGTTTATGATTCAGTCGAGCTCACACATGATGTTAAAGTATTCGTCAGATATAACGCGAATAAAGCATTAATGAATTTAGGGTTTGATCCTTATTTTGAACCGGAAGAAGTCAATCCTGTTGTACTAAATGGATTAAATACCGAAACGAAAACCATGGATAACTTCTCAATGAAGGGTAATGGTTATCAAAAAATGAAATCAGAGATGTTAAAAGATTCAGACTTTATCTTTGATACACCAAAGATTCAACCAGGGGGTAAAAAGTAATGGCAGTCATTATGATTACAAAAAACGATTGTCCACAATGTGCAGCATTAAAAATGTTCTTACAATATGGACTAAACAATAAGTATAAAGATGACATCACTGTTGTCAATAAGGAAAGTGACCAAGCAGAATTTGAAAAGCTCACGAGTGAATATGGAATACTAACGCTTCCAGTCATGATTGCTGATGGTGAGGTCTTAACTCGGACTCAGCCAACACCAGTTGTTGCATTCCTTGAAAAGTACGTTGGTAAAAAATAAATTAAAAAGATTAAAAGGTTAAGCATCGCAGTGTGCTTAACCTTTTTTATGTCTAAGATTGATTAAATAAATCCAAACTGTCCAAATCCACAAAGTAGAAGTGTCAAATAAACACCTAGACGTTCCATAAAGATATAGAAACCAGTAATTTGATCTCTGTCAAAACTTTTTAGTTTAAACATAAACAATAGATAAAGAGATAGATCTTCCTTAAACCATAAGATTGATACGAAGAAATAGATGATAAAACAAATGCCCATTCCGAAATGGAGGAAGATTAAATCAGGCTCACGCTTAACCCATTCAGGATGGTAAAGTGTAATATATGATGCAACTCCAAACGCAATGACAGTAAATACATATAAAATGATTTTTGTATGAAGTTTCATGAATTCTCCCCGATTAATTTCAAAATATTAAGAAAACGATAAATCTATTATAAAACAGTTTCTAAGATATCTATAGTCAATTAATAAAGAAAATTATTTTTGTGCTACAATATCATTATTGTAAAAGAGGAAAAAATGATATGTGTGGTATTTTAGTCGTTCCAAATCAAGACTTAACAGAAGCTTTAAAAGAATCATTTAAAAAACTAACGAGACGTGGTCCAGATATGGCACGTATTTTAAACCACAAGAAACATGCATTTATGTTTCATCGTTTAGCGATTATGGGTTTAGCGGATTCTGGGATGCAACCTTTTACAAAAGATAAAGATATCTTGGTTGCTAATGCTGAAATCTATAATTATGAATTACTTAAGAAAGAAGTTAATCACGATTTTAAATCTGAATCTGATTGTGAAGTTTTACTCCCGTTATACCAAAAGTATGGAGTTGAAATGTTTAAGAAACTTGATGCAGAATTCGTTATTGTTCTATATGATGGTAAACAAAATAAGATCATTGCAGCAAGAGACCCAATTGGTATTAGACCACTCTTTTATGGCTTTACAAAGGAAAACGAGATTTGTTTTGCAAGTGAAGCAAAAGGATTAATTCATCTTGTAGAAAAGGTTTATCCATTCCCACCAGGGCACTTCTATAT
>JAEYXZ010000040.1 GCA_023431045.1 Bacillota bacterium
GTCTTGGTGTTAGAAGTGTTGCATCGAATGAAAGAGTCGCAGGTCTCATGGGTATTAATACCAATGTCATAAACGCGATGAGTTGGGCGATTGCTGGTGCACTTGGTGCATTATCTGCAATTACTTATACTGCAGCTATCGGAAGCTTAAACTCATCAGGTATGACTGAAATCCAAATTAATGCTTTCTATGCGTCAATCCTAGGTGGTTTTGATACATTCTATGGACCATTAATTGGAGCATTCTTCTTAAGTGCTGGTCAAGCATTATTCCCACAAATTCTTGTCGTATTTAATCTTGCACAATGGAACAACGTTGTATTATATCTATCAATTATGATTGTAATTTTAATTAAGCCAATGGGTATCTTTGGTAAGAAGAAAGTTAAGAAGGTTTAATGATGAAAAGATTATACATGGAAAAAATTAGACCAATCATTAAGAAACCACATTTCGCATTTATTATTGCTGGTGTCGTTTTAGTTATTTTAAGCTTTTTATCTGATCAAATTCCACCAGATATTTATGGTGCGGTTGTAACAACTTCATTCTATTACCTTGCTGGTTTAGGATTTGCTTTACTACTTGGTTATGGTGGACTTGCTTCCCTTGGAACAGGTGCCTTTGTTGGTATCGGGTCATTTACACTACATTATGTCTATCGATATATGGAAATGCCAGTTTTAGTCGCGATTTTAATTGCAGTTATATTATCGATTATTGTCTCGATACTATTTGGATTTGTCTCACTTAGAATTAGTGGGATGTATTTAGCGATTGTAACTATGGGTTTATCACAAATCGTCGTTGAAATCATTAAAAATATTCCTGAATATGCATCTGGTACAACCGGTGGATTCTTAGCCGGTGGTGGTCGACCACTTGAATTATTCGGTTTTAGAATGACCGATCAACTATCGGTCATGATAACCGCATTCTTCGTTGTAATCTGTATGACAATCGTTTATAACTTAATTACTTCAGCAACTGGACGCGCTTTATTATCCATTAAAAATAGCGAAACTGCTGCACAAACCATGGGAATCAATATTTTAAAGTATCGCTTACTTGCATTTACTATTTCAGGCGTTTATGGCACATTAGCAGGGGTTTTAAGCATTCTTTATGTTAAGAGTGGTAACATCACTCAAATTGGACTTTCATTTGCACTAAATATTCTTGCCGCTGTTGTGATTGGTGGTACCAAATCAATCTGGGGTATCCTTCTTGGAACATTTGTGATCTTTGGTCTTGATTTAGCGGTCTTCCAAAGATTCGGATTAGGTAACTATTCAGTTATTATCAATGGGGTTTTAATTATCCTTGTTGTAATGTTCTATCCAGGTGGATTAATTCAACTCTTTGGTGATATTAAGAAGTGGATTAAAAATATCTCATTAAAAGTAAAGGAAAGAAAATATGGAAAAGATGAATAATTCAATTACTTTTATTGAAATTCTAAAAAATAACCGAAATGTTAGAGAACAACGTCATATTAATCTTGTCATCCAATATAAGCATGGTTTAATTCAAGAATATCAAATGAATTATGATCGTTTTTTAGATGTTCAAAGACAAAAATACGACACATACCTAAATGAAGATCTTAAACCATTACAAATCATATTAGATGGTGAACATCAAAATGATCGTATTAGAACTAAAAAACTCGCATCATTCGATCAAAAAGCTTATTGGAATCGTCGACGCATCAAAACTTTAAATTCAAAGCTTTATTCAGTTGAAAAAACGAATGAACTATTAAATGAATATGATCAAAAAGCACTTGTTGATAGAAATGAATTTGTCAATCAACTTAATACGAAATTCCCTCATCTTGAAAATGATAAAGCATTAATTGCTAAGACAACTGAAAGAGTCAATGCTCTAAAGTCGAAACGAGATAAGCAGGAAGCAAAGATTATTAATAAACATCAACTGATTGGTAAAAAACTAGAAGTTCAAAAAGAAAAAATCCAAACATCAATTAAAAAACTTGAGTCAAAACATGTATTACTTGCCAAAAAGATAGATCTCTTCAATGAGCGAGACTTAAAATATAACGAATCCAAACTGGTTGGTTTAAAACAAGAATTTGAATCAGTTAATACAAACAACAAAATTAAACCTGCTAAGAAATTTGCTAAAGCATTAAAGATTCAAACTGCAATTGATAAGATTGAAACCAAACTAAAACTTCATAAAGAACAAGATATTCAATTATCAGTTAAAAACTTAAAGATGTACTTTGGTGGCGTTAAAGCTGTTAATGATTTAAGTTTTGATGTTAAAAAAGGCGAAGTCTATGGATTAATTGGTCCTAATGGTGCTGGTAAAACAACTGTCTTTAACTGTTTAACTCAATTTTATAAGGCGACTGCTGGATCGATGATGTTCCGTAATAAAGAAGCTAAAGTTGTTGATTTATATAACTTAAAAACACACGATATGATTAGTGAAGGGATTGCTAGAAGCTTCCAAAACGTTGAATTAATTTGGGAATTAACGGTTCTTGATAATTTACTTGTCGCATCTCATTCACTATTAACAACAACCTTCATCGATCATATGGCGCATGATGCGAAAATGATTCGTGAAGAAAAAGTTCTAAGAACTAAAGGAATGCAAGTTTTAATTAATTTAGGGATTGCTGAATACGCATTTAGATCTCCTTATGGATTACCTTATGGAATCTTAAAGAAAGTTGAACTTGCAAGAACATTAATGACGAACCCATCACTTATTATTCTTGATGAACCAGCAGCAGGTCTAAACGATGCTGAAACGGCCGATTTAGCGAAAGTCATTAAGAAAATTAACCAAGATATGGGAATCACCATATTCTTAGTTGAACATGATATGGGACTCGTTATGTCGATTTGTGACCGAATATGTGCGATTTCATTTGGGAAGAAAATTGGTGAAGGAACACCAATTGAAATTCAAAACAATCCTGAAGTTAGAAAAGCATACCTAGGAGATGATAGTGATGAATAATATTTTAGAAATCAATAACCTCGAAATCGACTATGGTATTGTCAAAGCAGTTAAAGGTATTTCAATGTCAGTTCCTAAGGGTTCATTTGTTGCAATCCTTGGTGCCAATGGTGCCGGTAAAACCTCAACCATTCGCTCGATTTCTGGTCTAACTAAAGTTAAGTCTGGTCAAATCTTATATAACGGAGAACCTATTCAAAATCTGCCGCCATATAAAATTGTTTCAAAGGGAATTATGCAATCGCCTGAAGGTCGTATGATCTTAGTTGGATTAACGGTTGAAGAGAATTTACTCGCTGGTGCTTATTCAATTAAAGGAAAAATTGTTAATGGTGTCAGAATGTCAAGAAGTGAACGTGTCTCTTCACTTTTAAAAGAAGTTTATGGTTACTTCCCAATTCTTGAAGAAAGAAGAAAACAACAAGCCTCAACCTTATCGGGTGGTGAACAACAAATGTTAGCAATTGGTCGTGCTCTTATGGGTGCACCAGAACTATTATTACTAGATGAACCAAGTCTTGGACTTGCACCACTGATCATCAGAGATATATTTAATATCATTAAGAAAATTAAAGATGATGGAAGAACCATTTTAATCGTCGAACAAAACGCAAGACAGACTCTAAAAATCGCAGATTACGGATACGTTTTAGAGATTGGAAAGGTCAAAGCACAAGGTAAAGCAAGTGATTTATTAAACGATGAAGGATTAGTTAGTGCTTATCTTGGAACAAAATGAAAAATAAATGTGAATAATTGTTCACAAATATAAAATTTCATGATATACTGTATTTGGAAGGTTCTAAAAACGCTTACAAGCGTAAAAATAAGGAGAATAAGAACAAATATGAAAAAGTTTTTCTTAGTTATGTTTGTTGCAATGATTAGTTTTGTGCTAATTAGCTGTAATGAAACAGGCAACGAAACTCAAGGTATTACTGATGAACATATCATCATTGGTAATACAGCTGCGACAAGTGGTGCATTTGCTGGTGTCGGAGTTCCATTTAATTTAGCAATGCAAGTTGTATTCGATGAATATAACGAAACTCATGATGGAAGAGATATTAAATTCCTTCACTATGATGATGGTTTTGATATCGTTCCAGGAACTGGTTTAGCTTTAACTAAGAAATTAGTTGAAGAAGATAAAGTGTTTGCATTAGTTGGACACTTTGGTACAAACACAGTTAACGCAACGATGGACTACCT
>JAEYXZ010000106.1 GCA_023431045.1 Bacillota bacterium
ACCTTTGACAGAACCACCAGTAACCCCTTCAACATAGAATCTTTGCATAATGATGAAAAGGATTGAAATTGGAATGGAAACGACGACAGCTCCCGCACAGAAGAGTGAGAAATAACTATTGATCAGGTTTCTTTCAAGCATATTGAATAAACCAACAGCGACTGTCATATTTTGAGACTGGGTTGGTGGAATAATGATTCTTGCAAAGAAGAAATCAACCCAAGGTCCTAAAAATGATAATAAGACGGTATAAACAATGATCGGTTTTGATAATGGCATAATAATCTTCCAGAAGATATCCCATTCTCTAGCACCATCAATTTTGGCAGCTTCATCTAGTGATTTAGGAATGGTATCAAAAAATCCTTTAGCAACTAAATATCCTAGTCCAGATCCTGCAGAGTAAACAATGATTAATGCAATGTGAGTTCCAGTTAATCCCATCGCTTTAAGGATGAAGTAAACAGCTATCATTGCTAAAACGCCAGGGAATAAACCAATGATGATACCCAAATTCATTAATGTCTTACGCCATTTGAAACGCATGCGGCTCATGGTATATGAGACCATTAAGACAAACATGGTTGAAATAATACAGGTGAATGTTGCAACAATTAAAGTATTGATAAACCATGAATTAAATTGAACAACGCTATCTGGTTGCATAATCAAACGATTGTAATTATCAAAAGTCCATGCTGATGGAAGGAAGTTAAAGACATTAGGTCCTGGATAAACAGAGAAACTACTAACCAATAACCAGATGACTGGGATTAACCAGATTAGCGCAACAATACCCAACAAAGCATGAGATATAATCGATGAAGTTGTACGAGCAACTTTTACACGTCTCTTAGAACGGAGGGTCCGGAGTTCTTGTGTCATTGGAATGTCTCCTCTCTATTTTGTTTAATGGTTTGATTAAATGCCAGTAACGTAAAGACAACCGAGATTAGGAACAAGATAACCCCAACCGTGGAAGCCATTTTAAAATTCGATTGCTCGGCAGTTAATCTAAATAACCATGTGACCAGTAAGTCAACGTCTCTTGCATCAACAAAAGCTAAGCTCAAGTCTGAAGTTGGCCGGTCATAGGTTAGAAGGTAGATAACATTAAAGTTATTCATATTATGAATGAAGTTTGTAATTAAGTATGGTGCAGTGACAAATAACATATAGGGTAATGTAATCTTTCCAAATAATTGGATTCGATTTGCCCCATCAATTCTGGCACTTTCATATAAATCTTGTGGAATGTTTAATAACACACCGGTTGTGATTAACATCACATAAGGGAACCCAATCCAGCAGTTAATTAGAATCAACATCACTCGAGTCCACACAGGATCGGTTAGGAATGGAATATATGCAAGTTCTGCCTTAACCATTCCAGCAGATTTAAGGAAGTCAAGAATACCCATTTGGATGGCTATTTGGTTAACAATACCTTGACTCGCAAAGAAGTTTTTAACGAGCAGTAAGGAAACGAATTGAGGGATTGCAATTGTTATAACGAAGATTGTTCTCCACATCCGCTTCCACTTAATGGTTTTATTGTTAATCCATAAAGCTAAAATCATACCGCCAATGTAATTGAGGAATGTTGCAAAGAATGCCCAAATTAATGTCCAAACAATGATGACGCCAAAGGAATAAGAGAATTGTGACGTTTGAGAACCAAAATCAAATAATCTTTGGAAGTTATCAAGACCAACCCATGTAAATAGTTTGATGGGTGGTTGATGGAACTCATCATAATTCGTAAATGCGATTAAAAACATAAAGACGAGTGGAATAATCGTAAAGATGACAATTCCTGAAATTGGTAATGCCAGTAAGGTGATATGGAATTTATCATCTAGTAAGGTTTTTACATCTTCTTTAATGGTATCAATATGCTCGTTATTTTGAGCTTTTAGTTGCAATCCATATTGATAATTAACATTTTTAACAAGTGCGACTAAATAAGTCACTGAAAATGCAATTGTCAGTAAACTAAATAACAAAATTAAGAATGAATGATCGTAGTTGTTTACAATGTTTTCTCTAAGATCCGGGTCATAAACGACAGCATATTCTACTGAACCTAGATTGTGTAACTTAGAGATATTTGGCACACCCACAAAAATCATAAATAATACATATAGGAGTTGAAAAGCTGTAAATATAGCACCTTTTGTGTATTGTTTTCTTCTAAAAGAACCAAGCCCTAAAAATAAAACACTGAGTTTTACCCAAAGATCTCCTTTTGAAAAACTATGCCATAAACGTTTTGATGACTTAATGATGCCATGATATAAACGAACAAAAAAACGTGCAATGGCTTGTGGTGGACGCACAAATATATTCATCCACAACTGATTAAAAAATATTGCTAATTGATTTGGTTGTTTTAAAAGTTCTTGCTTCTTGTCCATATTAACCCCCAAGATTTATATATCAGTAACAGGGGTTCGTTAAAACCCCTGTTTTCTGATTAAATTAATAATTAATTATTCAGTAGCTGGAGCAGCTTCAATACCTTGAACCATCGCAGTTAAGGCAGCTTGAATTTGCGCTGTTGTTGATGATACAGTTAAAGTCGCATCAACGATTTGGTTACCAAATGATTCAGCTGGTGCCCAGAAATTACCACCAACATTTTGAACGACAGCAAATGCAGATTGTTGTGCAAGAGCAGCCATAGCAGGGTTAGCTTGAACTTCAGGTGATGCAGCAGCATTCACGTTAGAAGGTCCTAGACCTCTTTCTTCAAAACGAGTAATTTGACTTTCTTCATTGGTTAAGAATTCAGAAAGTTTCATTGCCCAATATGGTTCATCAGTTGTTTGGTTTACACCAATAAACTTATAACCTGAGAATGAACTCATTTGAACTTGTTGTCCATCGAGAGTGTAGGTTGGTAATTTAGTAGCAGCATAGTTTTCTCCCCATGCAGCTTCAGCAACGGTAGCATTCCAAACACCATTGACACCAGCACTAATTGTACCAGCTGTAACGCCAGCTGAGAATTCAGCATCGGTTGCATTAATATATCCTGGGTGTGCATTCATCGCTAAAATCGCTTGAGCAACTTTAACACCAGTTGCATTATCCCAATCAACACTATTAACTGTGCCATCATAGCTTACAGGAAGTCCTGCACCGCCAAAGAATGAATATAAATACCAACCATTATTAATTTGAATGGTGAATTTAGATCCATCATCTTCTGCAGCTTCTAAGATACCATCAAGTGTTTTAACATCATCTTCAGTATAAACGCTTGCATCATAGAATAAGAAGTATCCGTTATCAGCAGTCATAGGGTAAGCATAAAGTTTATTATTCTTAGTTGCGGCAAGGATAGAACCTGATTGAGCTCCACCATTTGCTGCGATGATTGCTGCAGTGTTTTCTTGAACTTCTTGTAATGCACCTGCATCATGTAAACGTTCGAATTGGTCACTCGCAAATGCGAAGACATCAGCAGCAGCTTCTAAGTCAGCAAGTACTTGGTCAGCAGTTGTTGCTTCTGAGACTGGTCCAATTTCGATTGTGAATACAGCTTCATCAGCGTATTCTTCTTTAAATGCTTCAACCAAATCAGTCGTTAAATCTTGATCTAACTCTGATGCCCAAACCGTTAATGAAACTTGATCAAGTTCTTCCGGTGGTGTTGGTGAACATGCGAACAAGACGATACTTAGTAGTGTAATTACTAAGAATCCAAATATTTTTTTCATTTTTTTCTCCTTTTTTTATTTACTAAATCCAATGATTTAGTTTAATAACTAATTTATTTTGTGACATGAAACTCGAGGTTAACGGAAGTTTTATCATTGATGATTTTCACTAATCCACTTCCTTCATGTCTGGTTTTAATCCATACTGCTCTTTTGCCTCCAATGAGTGATACATAATGTTCACCAATCACTTCAATACTTCCTTCAGATTCCAATTTGAAGCTATCAAATGCGTAAGGTCTTGGTTGTCCTAGATTATCAATCGCTTCAATAATGATTCGAGTTACATCGTAGGTATCTTTGTGAATGAGATGGTTTGTATCAGCATGGATTTCATAGTGATAGTTCTGATAAGGCCCGATTTTTTTCTCAATGGTTTGATTCTGATAGTGACCAATGACTTTATAAGTGAAGGCATCTGATCCCCAGTTAGCTACATATTTACCATACATTTGCCATGCCTTGTTGACTTTTGTCCAATCCTTGTGTTCTTCATCAAGGATTTTATCAAGTCCACCTCTTTTAGCTGTTTCTCTTGCTAGTTCTTTTAATTCTTCCGCTTCTTGATCTGTATATCCTTGTTTTTGATAGGCATCACCATAGAAATCATCAATGATATAAAGCGGATGCTTTAAATGAGGGAAATCCTTGGTGTTTGGTTTAAATGTACCAACGAATCGATCATTCTGATATAAATCAATGGAATCACAGTTACTTGCAAGATACATCGCATCAACAAATCCTGCATCATAATCTCCAATATCCATGTGATTCAAGAATTCTAAGTAAGGTGTTTCTGCGATTTGTGACTGATAAACCTTTGCTGCTGGTTTTGGTAGTCTAAACATGTCATAGACACCGTGATAACAAATATGATCACCACTACCAAATTCTTTATGGGTGTAGTAATCAACCATTTGCCATTCGAATGCACCATTGATTCGCTCATTGCCTTGATATGCATTAATAATTGATGCATATCGTAAGACGAGTTCTATTTGACGCTTTGGATGATCAAATGATTTGGTTGGGAACATATGACCATTAAACTCAGTAATTAAATATGGATGATTCGTCTTTAGAATTTGATTAATCGGTTTTAAGAAATCATTGGTCCCATTATGGAAGAAGTCATTGTAGGTGTAGACATCTTCAAGTGTTTCTGAATAATTAAAACATCTAACGCCACCAGTTTGTCTTTGGTCTAGCGATTTTGCGAGTTTATTTGAGGCTTCATATAAATCATGGTCATCACCAGATTCATTCACTCTAACCCCCCATAAAATAATTGATGGGTGGTGCTTATATTGGGTCACCATTTCTTCAACTTGTTGTAAGTAATTCTTCTTCCAAGTTTGATCACCAATATGTTGCCAACCTGGAGCTTCTGTGAAGACGAGTAATCCAAGTTCATCACATGCATCGATGAAGTGGTGACTTTGTGGATAATGTGATGTACGTACTGCATTACCAGTCTTTTTCATGAGTTCTGCATCTAAACGTTGAGCTCTTTTTGGCATTGCATAGCCAACATATGGGTAAGATTGGTGTCGGTTGAGTCCATGAATTTTGATTTTCTTACCATTTAAGTAAAATCCATCATATGTAAATTCAGCTTCTCTAAATCCTGTTGTGATTTGATAGTTATCTAAATCATCAAGAATCACTTCAACTTGATAACGATTTGGATGATCTAAATCCCATAAGTGAACTTTCTTCTTTAGAGTAATCGGTTCACCAACTAAACTATCTCCTTCATAAATTAATCGACCTTCATGGATTAATCGTAAAGTGATTTTTGAACCACCTGTTGTTTCAACGTTAAATGTAATCTCAGGTGCTGTCAACAGATTCTTAGTTCCAATTTCGACTGCTTTAATATAATGATTAGGTCTTTCAATTAATGAGACTTCACGATGGATTCCACCAAAAGTTAAGTAGTCAATCTTTTTTCCAAAAGGTGGAATGTTGAGTGTTTCTCTAGAATCTACTTCTACGATTAAATCATTTATTCCATCTACTGCTACATCGGTTATTTCGATCTCAAATGATGTGTACCCACCAAGATGTTTTGTCACTTCAGTTCCATTAAGATAGACAATCGCTTGATGTAGGACCCCTTCAAAATTGATGAAATAGCGATAATTTGGTTTCTTGTGAATCAATAAATCTTTTTGATAAATACTTTCAAATTGATAAAGTTCTTCACTAAAATTGGAGAATGGAAGTGTGACATTAGAATGTGGAATAGAAACCTTTTCCATTGCTTCTTTGTTGAGTTTTCTAATGTCAGTATTGGGTTGTTTTCGACAGAAATTCCAGTCGAAATTTAATGCGAACTTGTTGGTCATAATAACCTCTTTTTAGTTTGTTATGTATTTTTGTAATGCAAAGTCATCAAAGTGGGCCCAACTTGAAGCAAGTCCGCTTCCGGTGATTCCAATTCTTACGATACTTTCTTCTGTTACTTCAAAAATGAGTGTTGTTTTTACCCAAATACTCCATCCAGCACCATAGGTGACGGATGAACTACCGAGTTCTGTTCCACCAATTGATGCGAACAATTCAACCGTTGGTCGATCAATACCATTAGTGGTATCACTACGACCCCAAACCGATAATTGATAAGATCCTGGTTCGAGTGTTATGTCTTGATAAAGTGTAAATGTATAAGCTGATGTTGCATAAATATTGATGTTATTAAATCCATTATTATCATCTTTACGGGCATTCTTACTCTCAACTTTTACAGTACCTGTAACGGATTGAGTAACATCCCAATTAGCAACTAAACTGAAATCTTTAACATCGGATGAAACACGACCACCGACTTCAAAACTTGCATTATCGATGTAGTTTTCATACGCTTCTACAATGATTGTCATTGGTAGGGTTGATTGACCACTTTCAATCGTGCCGTGAATGGTGTAAGTTCCAGGACCATCCATGGCATCTATTTCACTTTGATCCCAGGTGACTGGAATTAGGGTGAGTCGATCAAGTGAGGTAAATCCAGTTGTATGAGTAGGTAGCGTTTCACTTGCACGAATATTTAAGACCATCGTTAATTCAGATTGATAATCAATGATTTCTTCTTCATTAAAGGTAGATGTCTTCATTAAGTCGAAAACATTTAATACTGGAGATGCTTTTCCAGAGAATGTAAATAATGCTTGATTAGCCCATGAGACTAATCCTAAACTTGAGACATCATCACCTTGTTCTTGTAGATAACTGTAAGCTCCAGCAGTTGCCCAACCAGCTCCTGCAACAGGTAACCAAGCCGGTTCCCAGTAAAATGAGCCTAACCCTTTGTCGACTGAAGCGATTGCTTCATTAACATCTCTGATATAACTTGCTTGTCCTTGGAAGGATGTTCCATATCCACCTTCATCTTCTAATTCTGAATTATAGATATGAGATGCATTTGGAGCAACTTTATCGGTAAATCCATATGAGTATTCCATCACAACGATATTTTGTTCGTATCGTTCATTGATGGCTTCTAGGGTTGCTTTAAACTGTGGCATTGGTCCATGCCAGAAGGAATAATAAGATAGTCCGATGATATCGAATTCAACTTCATTTTCAAGCATCTTATCAAAGAAGTATATTATTCTTTGTTCACTTGCACCTTCTGCTAAATGAATCGCAGTTAGAATATCAGTTGATACATCTTTGACTGCTTTAAGCCCTTGTTTCAAGAACTTAGCAATTCGTCCGTATCCACGTGAAACAGGTGCAACTGGGTTTAAGAATCCATTATTAATTTCATTACCGATTTGAACCATATGAGGACGAACCCCTTCTTCTTCAAATCGTTTAATCACTGCAAATGTATAATCATAAATTGCAATTTCTAGATCATCTTCTGATAAATCTTTCCATGCTCTTGGAATGGTTTGTTTACCTGGGT
>JAEYXZ010000076.1 GCA_023431045.1 Bacillota bacterium
ATGGTAAGTATCAAATGAATCAATTAAGTCTCGAAGAAGCAATTGATACACTAAATCAATTAACATTATCTGACATTTGGGATTTGTATCGAAAGATCAAGCACGAAAATATCTCAATTCTCCATGCCATACCAATTAGTGATTAATATCGATAAATCCATATAAATAATGAAGATTACAATGTAAAACGGCTCGAATTGAACCGTTTTTTCATACAATAACGATGTCGTTATTAATTCAATAATGATATCTCGATTTGTAAAAATCTAAACGTTAACATAGAATGAATCCAAAAGGAGAAATAGATATGTTAAACAGTGTCATTTTAATTGGTAGATTAGCACATGATATCAAGTTAAGACAAATTATGGAAGGTAAACAAGTCACAACCATGACTTTGGCAGTTATGCGTCCATTCAAGAATTATGACGGACAATACGATACCGACTTTATTAAGGTATCATTATGGGATACGATAGCAAAACAAGCCCAAGAATACTTATCGAAAGGTCAGCTTGTTGCAGTACATGGGAGACTACAAGTGAATCAAATGCCTTATGGTGAAGAGAAAAAATTAAACATGATTGAACTGATTGGTGAAAAACTAATATTTTTGTCACCACGTGAGATAAAAGAAGATGGGGACAACGAAACCTTAGATATATGAGCTCTCTCTATGTTATAATAGTATCAATCGGGAGGAGGAATAGACATGTTTTTTTGGACAATATTAATTGTTTCCTTTCTAGTATTGATTCTTTTATATCTACATTTCGGTTATAAAAAAGTATGGACTGCTGTCATTACATACGGCGTTTTAGCAAGTCTTGTCTCACTCATTTTTTATTTTTTATTACCTGGTTTGTTCCCCCAAGATTTATTCGCATTGATCATTCCTTATCTATTCATTATTCCGTTTGATCGAATGATGAGAACGATTGCGAAATACGTGATTTACGATCTAAAACCAGTAAAATATATTGTTGCGATGATGAACCGAATTTTACAAGTTATGGCGTTTGCAGGATTGGTCTTAATCATAGGCTTAGGACTTGCAGTCATTAATATGTTCACTGAAGGCATAAACGGATACAATTTAGCATCATTTATTGCCACAACTGTTATCTTTTTGTTTCTTTTAAGTACAATCTTCGCTTTTCTTAAGAAAACTAGTTTCACCTACATTTTAGTTGTCGGTACGACGAATAAAGTAGTCTATAAACTTAAAACTCATAAATCTAGAATCAGTGTAAAGAAATACTTAGGTTCCGATGTCCTAGTATATGCACGAGGAATGTATGAAGAACACGGTGAAATCACCTATATCTACTACACCCCAGAAGTTAAAAATGTAGATCAGTCAATATTTGAAGAATATCACTCTGAATTGTTTGACTACATTAAAGATAGTGTTAATGATCACGAAGCACTTGAAGAAAAATATAATGAATATCTAGACCAAAAGAACTCTATATTATAGAGTTTTTTTATGGTTGGTGTTAAAATACATAAATAGGAGATGATATTATGACAATCGATTTTAGAAAAGAAGTCTTAAAACGTAAAGACGACTTAGTTAAAGATTTACAAAGTTTATTAAGAATTAATTCAGAATTAACCACATACGACCCAAATCGTTTACTTGCACCATTTGGTGAAGGTAATAAACAAGCACTTGATTGGTTTTTATCGTTGGCTAAAAAAGATGGATTTGTTGTTGAGAATGTTGATGGATATGCTGGACATATCGAATTTGGTACGTCAAAAGACTATATTGGCTCAATTGGACACTTAGACGTTGTACCTGCTGGAAGTGGATGGACATATCCTCCATATGCTGCAGAAATCCATGATGGTAAAATTTATGCTCGTGGTGCAGAAGATGATAAAGGTCCAACCATGGCTGTCTACTATGCAATGAAAATATTAAAAGAACTTGGTATTAACCTATCAAAGAGAATTAAACTCATTTTAGGAATCGATGAAGAATCCGGTTGGCGTTGTGTGAACCATTATTTCAAGAAATATCCACAAGCACCAATCGCTGGTTTTATTCCTGATGCTGACTTCCCATTAATCTATGGAGAAAAAGGAATCACCTCAACCATCATTCGTGGTAAACTTGATGATTCTAGAATTCTTGGACTTGGTGGTGGCTTAAGAGCGAATATGGTACCTGAATCCGCATTTGTTAAAGTTACAAATGATGCAAAAACAGAATCACTTTGGAAACATTACCTGCAATCAAATGATTTAGTTGGTTCAACAAATAAAGAAGCTTCAGATCTTATTTTAAGTGTCGAAGGTAAAAGTGCTCACGGCTCACTCCCTCAAGATGGTGTGAATGCAATTCACTTGTTATTCAAAGGTTTAACTGTATTAGGCATTAAGAATTCACTCACTGATTTTGTTAGTCAGTATCTAGTCGATGATTTATTTGGTGAAAAGTTTGGTGTTGCATATCATGATCCAGAAATGGGTAAACTAACCGTAAACTGGGGAACATTAAATCTAGTTAACAATCAATTTGAGATTGTACTTAATCTACGTTATCCAAATGGCGTTAATTATGAAAAAGATGTGTTCGCTAAAATTAAATCTCTAGCAACTCCATATCATTTTACAGTTTCTGTTGAACACCATCAAAAACTACTTTATAAAGATCCAAATTCTCATCTTATTCAAACATTACTTGGTGTGTATCGTAAACATACTGGTGATATGAGTGATCCAATTACCATTGGCGGTGGAACATTTGCACGAGCAACTGATAATGTTGTTGCTTTCGGACCACATTTCTTAAATAAACCAACATACATCCATCAGAAGGATGAATTCATTGAAATCGAAGATTTAATTACTGCAACCATCATTTACACAGAAAGTCTTTACGAATTATCAAAATAACTAGATTTTTTACAACAAACATCTAAGGAGACCACATGAAACAATATCTTGATCTCATTTCACATGTTTTAGAAAATGGTACAACAAAAGCCGATCGTACAGGCACTGGAACTAAGTCTGTATTTGGCTATCAGATGCGTTTTGATTTGTCTAAAGGATTTCCACTTGTTACGACAAAGAAAGTTCATCTAAAGTCAATTATTTACGAATTATTATGGTTTATTAAAGGTGATACCAATATTAAGTATTTAGTTGATCATGATGTCCGTATTTGGAATGAATGGCCATTTGAAAATTACCGTAAATCAAAAGACTATCAGGGCGAAGACATTAAGGCGTTTGCTGAACGGATTAAATCCGATGATGACTTTGCAAAAAAGTATGGTGACTTAGGACCGGTCTATGGTTCACAGTGGCGTAACTTTAACGGGGTTGATCAAATCGAATACATCCTCAATCAAATTCGCACAAATCCAAATTCAAGACGAATGGTTTTATCTGCGTGGAATCCCGCTGAGTTATCACAAATGACATTACCTCCATGCCATACACTCATACAATTTTATGTCGTCAATAATAAATTATCTTTACAACTTTATCAACGTAGTGGTGATGTATTCTTAGGTATTCCATTTAATATCGCGTCATATGCATTATTCGCAATGATGATAGCTCAAGTATGTAATCTTGAACTTGGTGATTTTGTACACACCATTGGTGACGCACATATTTATTTGAATCATCTTGATCAAGTTAAACTTCAATTATCAAGAGAACCTAGACCATTACCAAAGATGCGCTTAAATTCAAATGTAAAGAAGCTTGAAGATTTTGTCTTTGAAGACTTTACTTTAGAGGATTATAATCCACATCCTGCAATCAAAGGTGTTGTTGCCGTATGATTCATGCAATATGGGCGATGGATGCCAATTGGTTGATTGGTAAGGATAATATACTACCTTGGCATATCAAAGAAGATTTAGCTTATTTTAAAGCGATGACAGAAGGTAAGACAGTTTTAATGGGGGATGCTACTTACCGTTCACTTAAGTCATACTACAAGGAAAAACCATTACCTTATGGTAAGATTTATGTTGCAAACTTAAATGTGGTTGATTATCCAGATGCAATCTGTGTGAATGATGTCATTCACTTTGTCAAAACATATAAAGAAGAATTATGGGTTATTGGTGGTAAAGCAATTTATGAACTAACACTACCATACGTTGACTTACTACATATCACCCATGTACTTGGTGTTTATGAAGGTAATGTTTATTTCAGTCGTTTCAATTTAAATACATATCAATTAGTTGAGAAGAAAATAATCCCAGGATTAATTTTTGCAACATATAAGAAGTAGGTAACTATGTTTATAATTATATTTTTATTAGGTTGGATAGGTTTCTCAGTAGGATTATCATTTGTCCTTGGTGGATGGTGGATTTTATTATGGGTTATCTTAGGATGGTTTGTGGGTTATCTTTCCATTATCATCGGTTTAACTGTACACACTTACGTAACCTGGCATTTACCACTGAGCTCACGTTATAAAAATTATGGATGGCGCAGTGCAGCATATGCAATTGGTGTGGTTGTTTTCAATTTAAGAATGAAGGTTGTCGGTCGTGAGAAAATACCACAAACTGGACCACTTGTGGTTTATGCAAATCATAAGTCATATTTAGATCCAATCATCATGATTCAAGTGATTAATCGCCCATCAGCATTCACACCAAAATCATCCCTCTTCAAAATCCCTGTATTTAAACATATGATGATGGCAATGGGATGTATGCCAGTTTATCGAGGGGATGACAGAAAAACTGCTAAAGCCCTCGTTAAAACGATTAAGAACGTTGAAAACGGATTTGTCATGGCTGTCTTTCCTGAAGGTGGTAGAAAAGATCGCGACATGGATGAAATGGTTCAAGCAAGGGCTGGTGCATATAAAATTGCAGTCAAACCAAAAGCAACCATTCTACCAGTGACGATTAATGGTAATTCACAAATTCGTAATCGTGCACCATGGCGTTCAACCAAATTGACAGTTGTTATTGG